>QIGJ01000102.1 GCA_003229995.1 Gammaproteobacteria bacterium
TTCTTGCGCGTAAAGCGCTCTTCCTGCGCCGCCGCAAGAATTTCCCCATCAACCAGCAGTGCTGCTGCACTGTCGTGGTAGTACGCTGATATCCCTAGAATATTTATATTCATCACTCTGTTGGATCAGGCTGAAGTTCCGTTGCACCCACAGTAATACTAGTATACCTTGTCGTGCGCTCATACCGCAGAAATCAGCTGCCCGGGAACCCTTTTGGCGCTTCCAGTGGCTGTGATATATTGGGTATTCACCAGGCACGCAGGACAGATTGTACATGTTGACCAGCAAAATCAGTCAGGCCAGAAGACGCCTGCTAAAAACCATCGGTTACAGCCTCTTGGCTGTCCCATCCAGTCTTGTATTCGGCCACGCAGCGAAAACTGTTGTTACAGGCATCGATCATGATCAACCTGCACCACTTGCAGACAGTATGAGAGCCGTTGGTGAGGCCTATCTGGCGCGTTATCCTGCCGAAAGATCAAAAGATGTTCTGATCGGCAAACTCCGATCCCGAAAATCGACACCAGTAGCGTTCAACACGCTGATCATCGAAGACTTCAGTACGGATAATGTGGTCTACTTGAACGGCTGGGCACTGTCACGTACTGAGGCCCGGCTTGCAGCACTAACCGTTGTCTGATTTTCCAGACGCCCTGAACAGCCACCCGATGTAACGACCCCGGAACCGGTGCCAGCGAATGTTTATTGATGCAAGAAAAGACAACCTGAAGGATGTTGACTGCGATATCTGTATCGTCGGTGCCGGCGCTGCCGGCATTACACTGGCCCGCACACTGTCCAGGGAAAATATCCATATCTGCCTTCTGGAAAGTGGTGGACTCGAACTCGACCAGGCCACCCAGTCCCTGTATACCGGAACGATTGCCGGTGTCCCTTACTATCCACTGGAAACTGCCAGGTTGCGCTATTTTGGCGGCACAACAGGTCATTGGGGCGGTGCCTGCTGGCCACTGGAAGAAAACGAATTTGAGCAAAGAAGCTGGGTTCCATACAGTGGTTGGCCGTTTTCACGCAAAGAACTGGACCCCTATTACGTTAAGGCCCAGAAAGTCTGTGAAGTGGGACCTTTTAACTATGACGCCGCTTACTGGTCAGAGGAAGGTGATCAACCCCTTCTTCCACTTGTCGATAGTCGGCTTGCAACTAAAATCTATCAAAACAGCGCCCCACCGACCCGCTTCGGCACTCGCTACCGCGAAGATATCGACAAAGCTGAAAACATTTCCGCTGTCCTGCATGCCAACGTCACCCGAATTGAACGGGATGATCTGAACCAGACTATTCGACGTATAACGGCGACCACACTGGAGGGAAAATCATTTCCTGTAACCGCACGCTTTTTCATTATTTCCGCTGGCGGTATGGAAAACCCGAGACTGCTGCTGTTGAATGATATCGGCAACCAGAACGATCTTGTCGGACGCTTTTTCATGGAGCATATCGGTCTGCCAAAATCCACTTTGTTGATGCCCAGGCACATCAATACGCTCTTTTACAACCGGACATCCATCAACGGCACCGATATCCGGGCCGGCCTGAGTTTGAAGCCCGAGATACTGGAGAAAGAACGCATATTGAATACCTGGGTGGGTTTCAAGCTGGACCCTACACCGGCATCACGCCTGGCGGATTCATGGGATACCATCAAGACATCCGTGCGACACGGCCAGGTTCCGGATGACTTTTCCCGCCACATCAAGATCATTGTGAAAAGTATGCGCCAGTTGTACGGTGACCAGCAGAAAGAAAATAATTCGCCGGATGATTTCATTACTATCCCGGTCGGTCAGCAGTCGGAGCAATCTCCCAACCCGCTAAGTCGTGTCACGCTTGGTGATGAACGCGATGAACTGGGACAACGGAAAATCGTATTCGACTGGCGTCTTACCGAACTCGATTATCACAGTATCAGACGCACACAGGAAATCACGGCAGCGGAAATCGGTAAAAGCAACCTGGGCCGAATGCAGATATTGAATCCCGAAGACGACCACGTATGGGATAACCCCAAACGGATTTCAGAATCTGCCTACCCCAGAGGCGCTTTCCACCACATGGGTACCACCCGCATGCACAATGACCCGAAACAAGGTGTGGTCGATGCGAATTGTCGGGTGCATGGAACAAAGAATCTGTATGTCGCCGGAAGCTCGGTATTCCCGACCAGTGGCTATGAAAACCCTACCTTGACTATTGTGGCTATGGCCTTCCGCCTCGCAGAACACTTGCGCAAACCATTGGCCCGGCGAACCGGGTAAAGCCTCGTCTTATCGATGCAGCGTACGCACCCTGCTATCCAGGTTTACATCGCCCCCAGCCATACTGAACCGAAGGCAGCGAAGATCTCATCGGCCGTTATACGGTTAACGAATGCACTGGGGTGTGGATCAAGCTTGCTGGCCCAGAGTTTCTTGTCTCCCTTGTAGGGTTCCAGAGGCTTTCGCATATCGACACAGACAAGCTTCTCGTGCTCACACTCATCAAGCACACGTTCCAGAAGATAATCCAGTTCAGATGAAGGACGGAAATAGGAATCGGTGAACAGCACTATACCCACCGGAATGTGGTTTTTTTTCGCAATCCCGAGAAAGTTCATCAATGCATTGTGCGCCCTGACCGAGGCTTCACTGTCCGGGTCACCGAAAAGTGCCCACATGCTTTTTTCATCGAAGTTGGTCAGCCGCGCATCCGGCTTTGATGTAACCAGCTGTTTCAGACGATTCAGCTGCTTGTCCAGCAATGAAAACAGTACCGAATTGTTGACCATACGTTCGTAAGCTTCAGCAAACTTACGGCCTATCCACGATGAATTTTGTCGCCCCTCCTTCATGGTCTTCTTCGCATGAAGATCAATGACATCATTCTTATACCATTGCAGTATGATGAAGTCCGGCCGTGCAGGCAGCACAAATTTGTTCAGGATAGCGATTTCATCCAGCGTGTTGGCACCGGGTCGCCCGAAGTTCAGAACTTCATAGCTGATATTCGCGTGGCTTCTATTGGCATTCAGTCGTTGTTGCAGCAGATTACTGAAACGGTCTTTCTCCATTATGCCTTTGCCAAAGGTTAGCGAATCACCGATAACGGCAATTCTGTAGACACCCGCCGGCTTCTCCCGCTCATAATTCCGTTCACGAAAACCGACGCGGTTTACCCGAATGTTTTCCCGCCATTTTTTTTCGAAATAGTGCTGGCTGTCCCCGGTCGTGGTTACATCCTTGTAGAGGTAACGCAAACTGTATTCGCCGATCACCAGAAGCAGGGTTGAAGTAACGATCAATACTGTCAGATTAATCAGAAGACTGTTTGCCGATTCACGCGATGAAATGATCGACACCAGGAATACGGCCAGCAGACTCACACCCCCGATTAACAGTGCGATGGTTACGGCATACTTGCCTAGCCGTCCTGGATTGATATCACCAAAGAATACAGCGGCGAACAGGATGCTGATAAACAGCACCAGAACAGAAAAAGCAAACAGGCTCTTTATCTTCACCTGGCCCCCCAAGTAATGATTTTTAAGTCATATTCTCGACCGTATGCCAGTTGCCAAGATCCTCCGGAAGGTCACACCATGGCGCTCCGGTACGGCAAACCCACAGTACCGCTTCAATAAATAAACGGTTTTCCTTCCCCGTTACACCGCAGTCACTCGTTTTACCTGAGGTAAGGGTTCTATTCTCCCCCACTGGTCATCTTTTAACACCTTCCGACTAATCAATATATTCGCAAACCCATGAAATATGCTAGGATGCGTGCCATATTCACTGAAAATGACACTCATGCTGGAAAGATTTCTGAAAAACAGGCTGGCGTCCCTACCAAAGAGCTTTCTATTGCTCGGCCCCAGGCAGGTTGGGAAAAGCACGCTTTGCAAAGCGTTGAACCCTGACCTCCTCATTAATCTGGCAGATGAGTCACTTTACACCCAGTATCTTAGAGATCCTTCTCTGTTGGGCCGAAGGCTGGCAGCCGAGCCGGAAAAACGATGCATCATGATTGATGAGGTACAGAGAATACCCAGTCTGCTCAATACGGTACAGGCGATATTGGATCAGGACAACAGCTACAAATTCATCTTGACCGGCTCCTCTGCCCGGAAGCTGAAGCGCGGTAAGGCAAACCTGCTGCCAGGGCGAGTTTTCATTGAACATCTCCCGCCATTGGTTTTCTGGGAATTGGGCGATCAGTTTAATCTGGAAAAGGCACTTACCACGGGTTGCCTGCCCGAAATTTATTTGCAGCCATATGGACCTGAACTGTTGGAATCCTACGTGACGGGCTATTTGCGTGAAGAGATTCAAGCTGAAGCATTAACGAAAGATCTAGGGGCCTACGCAAGGTTTCTGGATTTGGCTGCCGGGTTTTCCGGGCAATATTTAAACTATTCGAAACTGGCATCAGACAGTGAAATCAACAAGGAAACCATCCGTCGTTATATTGATATCCTCATCGACACCTTGCTGGTGGAGAGAGTTCCAAGCTTTACACGGGTCGACAAAAATCGACGCGCCAGGCAAAAAGACAAATTTATCTTTTTCGACCTGGGGGTAAGAAACAGTATTTGTGGACGAAGGGCAGGCACCTTTTCCAGGGAAGAAATGGGTACATTGTTTGAGCAATGGCTTATTTTACAAGTCATCTATTACAACAAAATGCATCACAAGGGCTGGCGCATTGCGACTTACAAAGACGCCAACAACCTGGAGGTGGACTTAATCATTGAACAAGATTCCAGTCTCTATGCAATAGAGATTAAATCGGCAACGAGAATTCACGAGCGTATGTTTAAAAGTCTGGTGCGATTTGAAGGTTTTGCCAAAAGACCTGTACATAAGATTCTGGTCTATCAGGGTGATGTACGCCAGAAATTCGAAGCTGGGCTAGCGCTT
>QIGJ01000281.1 GCA_003229995.1 Gammaproteobacteria bacterium
CGTCCATCCTGGCATTAAAAAATGAACTGAGTGATATGCGTGAACTGCTGGAGCAACAACTCTCCGGGCTGGCATGGAGTGATTTGAGTCGACGTGATCCGTTACGGGCAAAACTGACCCGCTGTTTGCTGGAATTGGGGTTAAGTCCAACGGTGTGTGAACAGGTCGCCAATACAGCCAGTGAACATCAGGATTTCGACAATGCTTGGCGTCATGCTCTGGCTATTTTATCGCATAATCTTCCAGTAGAAAGTACCGATATTCTTGAACAAGGGGGTGTAGTGGCTTTGGTAGGAGCAACGGGTGTGGGTAAAACCACCACCATTGCCAAACTTGCCGCACGTTATGCATTGAAGCATGGCAGTGCAAGCGTGGCTATGGTGACGACAGATGGTTATCGCATTGCCGCACACGAACAATTACGCACTTACGGTCGCATTCTGGATATTCCGGTACACATTGCCAACACCCATGCAGAGTTAATGGACGCGCTCAAATTACTGTCGGATCGTGATTTGGTATTAGTGGATACCGCAGGCATGAGTCAGCGTGACATGCGTTTGTCACAACAATTTCAAATGATCAAAAACAGTACGCCAGTTATTAAAA
Organism: Gammaproteobacteria bacterium; assembly: GCA_003229995.1. Classification (GTDB taxonomy): domain Bacteria; phylum Pseudomonadota; class Gammaproteobacteria; order SZUA-152; family SZUA-152; genus SZUA-152. Next base: position 610 of record QIGJ01000281.1, read on the forward strand.
CGTATTTAGTGCTATCGGCAACAACACACCGAGCAGGTCTACGTGAAATCGCCAAGGCCTTTGGTGAAATAAACCTGGATGGCTGCATTCTTACCAAGTTGGATGAAACAACCAGCCTGGGAGGTGCATTGTCAGCCGTGATGGAACACAGTCTTTCAGTGACTTATGTGAGTGATGGCCAGCGTGTGCCGGAAGATATCCATATTGCGCGAGAATATAATCTGATCAATCGTGCGGTGTTGATTGCACAGGAAACCGGTCAGGCACTGAAGCAGGAATCCTTGAATCTGGCATTTAGCGGGATGGTGACAAATGCTCAGAGCTGAAACAACCGATCAGGCAGAAGGACTTCGCCGTATGGCGAAACCGCGCCCAGTGCAAGTGATCGCAATCACCAGCGGTAAAGGTGGCGTTGGTAAAACCAACGTGTCCGTTAATATGGGTGTGTGTATGGCCAGTCAGGGAAAGGACGTGATGTTAATGGATGCCGACCTGGGTCTGGCCAATGTGGATGTCATGCTGGGCCTACATACTCAATATGACTTGTCACACGTCATGTCAGGTGAATGTACATTGGAAGAAGTCATGTGTATCGGACCACAAGGCATGCGCGTGGTACCCGCATCATCCGGTATTCAGGCAATGTCGGAACTGAGTACCGCAGAACATGCTGGCGTCATCAGCGCGTTTAGCGAAATCAGTTATGCCCCCGATGTGTTGATTGTGGACACAGCGGCAGGTATCTCAGATAACGTAGTGACTTTTTCTCGTGCCTCACAGGAAATTGTGGTCGTGGTGTGTGATGAGCCTGCCTCTATCACAGATGCCTATGCATTGATCAAGTTGCTTAACCGAGAATACAGTGTTTATCGCTTCCATATTGTGGCCAACATGGTCAGCAGTACCCAGGAAGGCCGAGCGCTGTACAGCAAAATTCTTAAAGTGACAGACCGTTATCTGGATACCGCCTTGGATTTTATGGGGGCTGTGCCTTATGACGAATATTTACGTAAAGCAATACAGAAACAACGAGCAGTGGTTGAAGCTTTCCCTCGTAGTAAATCAGCACTGGCATTCAAGAAGCTTGCCAGCAAAGCCGATAATTGGCCAGCACCGGCGAATGCTGGCGGTCAATTGGAGTTTTTCGTGGAACGGCTAATTATGGCCAGTCAGCAAGAAACAGGAGCGTCGTTATGAGTGGAGCCATCATGTATGCCGCAGCGGAGGCTTATAACCTGCCGCTGAATCAAAATGATGATTTTGATTCACAGGTCAAGCAGTATGCACCATTGGTAAAACGTATTGCCTATCATTTGATGTCCCGTCTACCACCCAGTGTGCAACAGGACGATCTTGTTCAGGCAGGTATGATTGGCTTGCTGGAGGCATTGAAAAATTACGATGCCACACAAGGTGCCAGTTTTCAGACCTATGCACGTATTCGCATTCGCGGTGCGATGTTGGATGAAATTCGTAAAAATGACTGGGCACCACGTTCGGTACATCGCAAGGCCAGGATGGTGGCCGAAGTGGTACGAAATATTGAAAATGCCACAGGGCGTGATGCGCGTGATCAGGAAATAGCTCGCGAGCTGGATATCTCGCTGGAGGATTATCACCGTTTGTTGCAGGAAGCCAGCGGCCATCGTGTTTTCAGTTATGAAGAACTGGATGTAGAATCGCATGGTGGTGCCGAAACTCTGACACAAAAAGTAAAAGGTCCACTGGAAGGGCTTCAGTCGGCAGACTTTAAACGTAGTCTGGCAGATGCCATCGCCGGATTGCCAGAACGTGAACGTTTGGTGATGACCTTGTATTACGACGAAGAACTGAACCTGCGTGAAATTGGCTCAATTTTGAGCGTGAGCGAATCCCGAGTATGCCAAATTCACAGCCAAGCGGTGATTCGTTTGCAGTCACGTATGACGCAATGGACCAGCACCGACTAACGGAATGTTATTTTTGAAGTGTTTATTTAATTTTCATTCCTAAGTGGAGGGTGTTTTGAATAAAGACATGAAAATTCTCATTGTAGATGATTTCTCTACAATGCGACGGATTATAAAAAACCTGCTTCGTGACCTGGGATACACCAATACGCAAGAAGCGGATGACGGACTTACGGCATTGCCAGTGCTTCAAAGCGGTGGTTTTGATTTTCTGGTGACAGACTGGAATATGCCGGGTATGCAAGGGATTGATCTACTCAAGACTGTGCGAGCAGATGGAAATCTGGCCAGCTTGCCCGTATTGATGGTGACCGCAGAACAAAAGCGTGAGCAAATCGTGGAAGCTGCTGAAGCCGGTGTTAATGGTTATATTGTCAAACCTTTTACGGCACAAACACTGAAAGAAAAAATCGATAAAATCTTTGAACGCATTGAAGCAGGGAGCTGATCATGGCTGGCAACGCACAAGAAATCCTCGTGGAGGAAGAAGGCGGTATCCTCGCACATGCAGAAGAAATGGTCCGTGCTATAAAACAAGGTGATGAAGAGCAGGTTAAAAGCATGCTCGACTATATTTCGCTGGCCCGTGAAGGTGGACTGTACAATAAAGTTGGAAAAATGGCCCGGCAGCTACATGATGCGATGGACACTTTCTGTCAGGAAACACGTATTGATGAACTGGCGGAAGAGGCTATTCCTGATGCACGTACACGTCTTCGTCATGTCATTACCCTGACACAAAATTCTGCTGATCGTTCATTAACTGCCGTAGAAAATACCCTGCCAAAATGTGACTCCTTATCCGCTCGCATTGATGAGCTGGGCACGGCCTGGCAAAACTTTAAAAAACGTGAAATGTCTGTTGAACAGTTTCGTGAATTAAGTACTCGTCTGGAAACATTTTTTGTGGAAGCGGAAAAAGAGACAGGCGATATTCGTACTGGATTGAATGAAATCATGATGGCTCAGGATTTTCAGGATTTAACCGGGCAGATTATTACCCGTGTTATCGAGTTAGTGGAAGAAGTTGAGGGAAATCTGGTGGAGCTTGTCCGCCTGACGGGAGAAAGGCTGATTAATCCCTATGAAAAAAAGGAAAAAACTGAAAAACCGGGTGTTGAAGCAGAAGGCCCACAAGTGCCGGGTGCCGGTTCCAAAACAGCCGTGAGTGGTCAGGATGAAGTCGATGACCTGTTGTCGAGTCTTGGTTTTTAATTGCATAAACGGGAAAGTTGAAAACCAATGATGTCAATGGATGAAGACCAAGAATTATTGCAGGATTTTCTGGTAGAGGCCGGTGAAATACTTGAATTGTTGAATGAACAGTTGGTTGACCTTGAGCAACGCCCAAAAGATTCAGAATTGCTGAATGCGGTGTTCCGGGGATTTCATACCATAAAGGGTGGCGCAAGTTTTTTGAGCCTTACGGCACTGGTTGATATTTGTCATCGTGCTGAAGATGTGTTTAATGCTTTGCGTAATGGCGAGAGAGACGTTGATGCAGATTTAATGGATGTCATCCTACCCGTTGTGGATGTAGTGAATGAACAGTTTGATGAAATTCGTTCCGGTCAGAAACCGACCCCTGCACTTCCTGAACTATTGGTACGTCTGGAAGGCCTGCTGAGGAGAGATGCGGTTGCAGAAAAATCTTCGGCAGAGGTTGAAAATGTGCCTGCTGCCGATGCAGAATTTGAAGCCATTATCGATGCAGCACAAAGTGTCGACAATACACATGATAAACCCGCAGATGGTAATGAGGAAATTTCCGAAGACGAATTCGAGGCATTGCTAGATCAATTACATGGTGAGGGAAAACATGCGAGTGTGCCATCAGATAAACCTATTGGTACAACTGCTGCTACAACCGCTAAAAGCGCAACTGATATTATTACCGATGATGAATTTGAAACGCTGCTAGATCAACTGCACGGTACTGGCACATCGGCTGGCGAGCAATCCCCGACTGTCGGGAAAGCGGAAAATACTAAAAAAGTCGAAAAAATACCGAAACAAAAAAAACCCGCTGTTGTGGCTGTTGAAAAAACCGAATCGAAAAAAGTCAACGTCTCTGCAGTCGTCAAAGAAGCTTCTGTGCAACAAGCAGAGACCACCGTTCGGGTGGATACCAAACGCCTTGATGACATCATGAACATGGTGGGTGAATTGGTACTGGTACGCAATCGTGTTGCCACACTGGGTCTGGCCGCCCATGACGATGAAATGGCAAAAGTGGTTTCCAATCTTGATGTGGTGACGGCCGACCTGCAATCCGCGATTATGAAAACGCGCATGCAGCCGATCAAAAAAGTGTATTTGGACGTTTTCCTCGTGTCGTGCGTGATCTTGCTCGCACGCTTAAAAAAGAAGTCAATCTTGAAATGCAAGGGGAAGACACTGATCTTGATAAAAACCTTGTCGAGGCTCTGGCAGATCCGTTGGTTCATTTGGTGCGTAATGCGGTTGATCATGGTATTGAAACACCGGAACAACGTGAGGCGGCTGGAAAACCGCGCGTAGGTACGGTGATGTTAACCGCAGAACAGGAAGGTGACCATATCCTACTGATGATTCAGGATGATGGTAAAGGTATGAACCCGGATAACCTGCGTAATGCTGCTGTAAAAAAAGGCATGATGGATGCCGAGTCAGCCGCACGTCTCGAAGATAAAGAATGTTTTAACCTGATATTTGCACCAGGGTTTTCCACCAAACAGGAAATTTCGGATGTGTCGGGACGAGGCGTAGGTATGGATGTTGTCAAGACACGCATCGAACAACTTAATGGCACCGCAGAAATTGATTCGGAAGAAGGTCGCGGGAGTATCATTCGCATTCAGGTGCCGCTGACCCTGGCCATTATGCCGACACTGATGGTGAAACTGGGCAAGCAAATATTTGCCCTGCCACTGGCCAGTGTCAATGAAATATTTCACCTCGACTTGACTCGCACCAACACGGTGGATGGTCAGTTGGTCGTGATGGTGCGCGGAAAAGCATTGCCGTTGTTTTATTTACGCCGCTGGCTGGTGGCTGGTGCGGCATACGATGAGTTGCCCGAAGAAGGGCATGTGGTCGTGGTGAGCATTGGGGCGCAACGTGTGGGTTTTGTGGTTGATAAATTAATTGGCCAGGAAGAAGTGGTGATCAAACCACTGGGCGCATTATTGCATGGTATGAAAGGGCTTGCCGGAGCGACCATTACCGGTGATGGAAAAATTTCACTGATTCTGGATCTTCCCGGTTTGATGCATACCTATACCAGTAAAAATTAATGTCACCTCATCCTCCATTGGAAGAAAAAGTGCATTACAAAATGTGGAGAAACAACAAATGGCTGTCCGTGTATTAGTGGTGGATGACTCACGGTTTTTCCGCCGCCGTGTGACGGAAATACTGGAAGCCGATCCACAGATAAAAGTAATTGACAGTGCTGAAAACGGTGTAGAAGCGGTCAGCAAAGCATTGCGCCTGAAGCCGGATGTGATCACCATGGATGTGGAAATGCCGGTTATGGATGGTATTACCGCAACGCAAAAAATCATGACAAGCCATCCAACGGCGATTCTAATGTTTTCCTCGCTGACCACAGATGGTGCGCGTGCAACGCTGGATGCACTGGATGCAGGTGCTGTGGATTTTTTACCGAAGCGGTTTGAAGATATTTCTAATGACCGTGAAGCAGCTAAGAAATTTTTATGTGAACGGGTACGAGCTGTGGGGGCGCGACGTAATCCATCCCGCCCGGTATTTTCATCAACCCCACCGGTTTGCACATCAATAAACAATGCACTGAAAAAGGGTCTGACAAAACTGGTGGTCATTGGTACGTCCACGGGTGGACCGGTTGCCCTGCAAAATGTGTTGAAGCAGTTACCGGTAACCTTTCCAGTGCCCATTGTTTTGATTCAGCACATGCCTGCCAGTTTTACCCATGCTTTTGCTCAACGATTGAGTTCCACCTGCGCCATTAACGTGCGTGAAGCACAGGATGGCGATTTTCTGGAGGCGGGGTTGGCCTTGTTGGCACCGGGTGGACAGCAAATGATTATTGAGAAAAGAGCAGGGCGGGACATTGTGCGCATTACGGATAGTGAGCCAGGGCAAAATTATAAACCCTGTGTGGACATTACCTTTACTTCAGTCGCCAAACTGTATCCCGGGAAACTGTTGGCCGTCGTATTAACGGGTATGGGGGCAGATGGCAGAGAAGGTGCCAAACTGATTAAGCAGGGAGGTTCGCCGATATGGGCACAGGATGAAGCATCCTGTGTCGTGTACGGCATGCCTGCGGCTGTGGTGGATGCCGGTATTGTGGATCAGGTTTTGCCGTTAGATGATATCGGCAGAGCGTTAGCAGAAAAGGTGTAATGTGGATATTCTTAGCATTCTGGGTCTAATCATCGGTTTTGGTGCCATACTAGGCGGCCAATATCTGGAAGGGGGTCATGTCGGTTCGCTGATTAATGGCCCTGCCTGTCTGATCGTATTGGGTGGCACCGTGGGTGCGGTGATGCTGCAATCACCTCTGCGGGTATTCATGATGTCACTCAAAATGGTTTTTTGGATTATATTTCCACCCAAATTAAAAAGTGAAGAAGCCATCGAAAAGATTATGGAATGGAGCAATATTGCCCGTAAAGAAGGACTTTTGGGACTAGAGGATATTGCAGAAAATGAAAGTAACCCCTTTGCACAAAAGGGTTTACAGTTATTGGTGGATGGCAGTGAACCTGAAGTGATTCGCCGGGTAATGGAAGTTGAACTGGATGCCAAAGAACACTATGGCAATGAGGCAGCAAAGGTATTTGAAAATATGGGCGGCTACAGTCCCACTATTGGCATTATTGGCGCGGTGATGGGACTGATTCATGTTATGCAGAATCTGGCTGATCCATCAAAACTGGGTTCGGGTATTGCCACAGCATTTGTCGCCACTATTTATGGGGTAGGTTTAGCGAACCTGTTGTTTTTACCAATGGCAGGAAAATTAAAGGCACAGGTACACGCGCAATCCCAGCTTTATGAAATGATTGTAGAAGGTGTGATTTCCATTGCCGAAGGCGAAAACCCGCGTAATATTGAAACTAAATTACGGGGCTTCACAGGTTAGCGTTTG
>QIGJ01000109.1 GCA_003229995.1 Gammaproteobacteria bacterium
TGCACATGCTCTCTTCATTCCATGGCGGCATTGAAATTCCTCACAACAGACCGGCTATTATTTGTCATTTCGCCTTGCCATGAAATGAATAGAACCCACACTGAATACCTAAATCTCAAACGCTACGGTATATTGTTAACCGTATTTTTGAATTTTGTACAGCCGCTTGAATCGCATGGTCTTTTTACGCTGTCGAGTGTATCAGAATTTTTCTGTCTGTTTTGTTGAATGGTAACGGTAATAATGCCAGTTGCTTACGGTCTCACATGAATATTTTACGGATATTTTTCCACTGGCCGATACTGTTTATTGGTATACTGTTTATTGGTGGATAACAGGAATAACTTGTTTATGGTAATGAAACGTAATCGGCGAAAATTTGCACGTTACGGTGTGGGTAGTTTAGGGGTGAGTCTGCATCGTACGGGTTTGCTGAGTTTGTTTTCCGGCCAGATAGATGTACGAGCCATCAATTTTAATACTACCGGTCTGGCATTTCGTCATTCTCGCCCAATGAGTCCGGGGCAGCCGGTGTTGATGGATCTGGTCACAGATCAACACCGTGTGTCTCGTGTGGTGGCTGTGGTGCGTTATATCACACGCATGGAAAACCATTTTCGCTGCGGTGTTGAGTTTGATTTTGATGCCAACGAGTATATGCGTTCCGCTACTGTGAGAGACACGTTAAAAGAGATTGAAACACTTCTGAATGAAGTGGTCATTCTCGCTCTTGATTAACTCTTTTTTACCCGGCACGCAGGGCTCCCACCGGGTCTAACTGTGTCGCCTGCCAGACAGACAGCACGCGGACAATAAATGCCCATTCCTAAGGAATGGGCACGAAATAACTTCTCTGTTTGGCGCACGTTCCTAAGTTACGGTTTCAGCCGAATTCACTGTGCATGAATACCAAACCGATGGAAGGGTGAAAGAGGGGCAGTTTGGGCACAACGACGTTGATTTTTCAGTGACAGCGGAGCAGGCGTTGCTGCACGGCTGGTTGCCTGAGTTTTTCTACAAACCACTTCAACGCCTTTCCCTGGTTGTCACTGCGCCAGGCAATTTTCTGAATGGCCCGGTTGGGTGTGGCTTCGACAGATTTCACGAGTAACTGTCGGGCATCAATGGCGGCCTGTGCCCAGTATAATGGCAAATAGCCAATGCCAAGTCCCTGAATGTGCGCTTCAAGTTTACTGACCATATCCGGCACAGTGAGTACCTCCTGTCCGGTCAGCAAACCACTGCTGCGCGGTGGTAAATAGCGGGAACTGTCGGCAATGGCGACAGCGCGGTATTTGAGGATATCTGTGCTGCCAATGGGTTCTTCGGCCATGGCCAGCGGGTGATTGGGAGGCACCACAAACACCATAGCGCACTCACTCAGAGAAAAATGACTATAGCCCGCACCCGCAGGCGCATCCCCCGTAGCACCGATCACCAGATCTGTCCGGTTGGAGACCAGTGCATCCCAGGTACCGCCGAGCACTTCCTGTTGCAAGCGTAGTTGTGTGCCTTTGTTTTGTATAACATTTTGTATGACGGATTGCGCGGCCGGGTCATCGGTGCTTGCAGAGGTGTGCTCGTTATAAAATTCGGCCACGAGTGACAACAGGTTATGGGCGGGAATCAGCGTGTCCATAGCGATGCGCAGCTCGCTTTCCCAGCCGGTGGCGATGCGCTTGACCTGATTTTCCAGCTCGTGTGCGGCAAGCAGCAAACGCCGTCCTTCTTTCAGCAGTGTTTTCCCGGCGGGAGTCAGCACGGCGCGATGCCCACTGCGATCAAAAACGGGTGCGCCAAGATCCTGTTCCAGTTTTTGCATGGTGTAGCTGATGGCCGAGGGCACACGATACAAATTTTCCGCAGCAGCAGCGAAACTGCCACCCTGGTCGATGGCGTCCAGCACGTTGAGGGCATCCAGTGTCAGTTTCATGGTTTTGTTACCAGATAAAGATGAGTGAAAAAGGGCGTTCAGATATGTTCAAAAAATTTGTTCAAGCCTTACAAAATTTTCTGCTTTTTATTTGGCAAGGTCAACACTATCCTGAAACTTCATTATTTGGACAGTGAATGCTGGTTTAATCTCTATGGAGTCAATTTCCCGCAGCTTGCGACGGGGTTGTTTATTTTTTATGAATAGCAGGGTAGCTATTTGTCCAGATTCAGTGCGTGTCAGTGTGCAAAGAGAGGGAAAAATGTTTGAAATCAGACGATCACAACAACGCGGCCAGGGCCAACATAGCTGGTTGAACAGTCGGTACAGTTTTTCTTTTGCCGATTATATAGACCCGAAACGCATGGGTTTTTCGGTGTTACGGGTTATTAATGATGACGAAGTCGCACCGGGGACGGGATTTGCAACGCATGCCCATCGTGATATGGAAATTATCAGCGTCATCCTGCAAGGCACGATTGAGCACAAGGACAACATGGGTCATGTGTTGCAATTACAGGCCGGAGACGTGCAACGCATGAGCGCTGGCACAGGTATCACGCACAGTGAATACAATGCCTCGCAAAATGAAGTACTGCATATTTTGCAAATCTGGATAGAGCCGAATCAGATAGGGGTGACGCCAGGTTATGAACAGCTTGTACTGGTTGACAGTAAAAAAGGTGAGTCGAGCGACAAAAAATTAAAAGTGCTGGCATCACCGGACCGGCGGGATAGCTCCATGTTTCTGCATCAGGATGCCGTGTTATCGATGGGTCATCTGGTGAACGATGAGGTATTGCCACTGTCGTTGAATATAGCGCGAAAATATTATCTGCACATGATGTCTGGAGAAATCACCACAGGGGATCAAATGTTGGCAGAAGGTGATGCTCTGACCATCGAAAATGAAAACAGTCTGCAACTTCAGGTAAAAGGCGACGCCAGGTTTTTGCTGTTTGATTTGCCATAAGGTAACTCTGACTGATCTTTGTGAATACCGTCATTTCGTAATGATGAAAAATGAACTAATTCGTGTTTTTGTTAATCTCCCAATACCTCGTCAGCTTGCTGCGGGGTTGTTTAATTAAATCGTCAAAAAGGAACATATAATGTCAAATAAAATAGCAACGACAGCAGTCCCCATTGATGCGCTTATCGCCCAGCGTTGGAGTCCGCGTGCCTTTGATGCAACAAAGGCCGTGGATGGAAAAACACTACTGGCTCTGTTGGAAGCAGCGCGCTGGGCTCCCTCCTGCTTTGGCGATGAGCCCTGGCGATTTGTGGTCTGCAATCGCGAGCAGGATGACATTGCCTGGGGAAAAATGTTGGGCTGTCTGGCGGAGAAAAATCAAATGTGGGCAAAGCATGCGCCAGTATTGATGTTGGTGGGCAGCGTACCCACGTTCAGTCACAATGGCAGTGCCAATCGCTGGAGCCAATACGACACGGGAGCAGCCAGTGAAAACGTCTGTCTGCAAGCAGCATCCATGGGACTGAATGCGCACCAAATGGGTGGTTTTGATGTGGAACAGGCGCATGTTGCCTTTGGCATTCCTGACGAAGTGGAATTGATGGCCGTTATTGCGGTGGGTTATCACGGAGCAATGGATACTTTATATGAAGATTTCCAGGAAATGGAGAATGCAACACGGGAACGCAAGCCTCTGGGTGACGGGTTTTTTACTGGTCAGTGGGGCAGGCCGGTTTCGGGTTGACTCTGACCGGGGCGTATATACTCAGAGCGTTTGGGATTCAGGAATGTGCGTTATATTTATTTCGTGGCAAGATATTTTAACGCCGCCTTGTTAGGATTGATCGATAAATTAGGAATGGGCACGTAATAACTTCCCTGTTTGGCGCTCAGATTTAGTGCGTATTCGTTCGTTCTCATGAGTCTCAAGTTCTCAAGCGGTGGTCAGGCATGATTAGGAACTGGGATCCAGTGGCTGAGGTATGGCTGAATCCGCCAAAAGAAGGGCGAAGCGAGGCACTAGATTTAGCTGAGGCTGCGTAAAAAAACCGGACATCTTTGTTGACAAACACCGCTATTTTTCCGTATATTTTCAATATTTTTATTGGGTATAAAAATGTAGGGTGCATTTTATGCACCAAAGACGTACCACCATAATCAAGCATCTTATTTATGCTTGGTGTCATTATTTCACCTCAGAATGTTTGTGCTGCATGTGCACGATACGAGCAGGCTGGAAAACGTAAAAATCTGTCAGTGGCTGATCTTCCCCTATGTGTGCTGCGCTGATACTTTGGCACTCACTTGTTTTTAGCCATACGTAATAAAAACTCACCCACTTTTTAGATTAAAAAATACTACAGGACTTAAATTAAAACGTTTAGAAAGCTTGGTTATGTGTTCTTTTGTAAGATTTCTTTTCCCATTCAATATCATGGATACTAAAGACTTTGATCCTATCTCATCTTTGAATCCCGATATTGTCAAATTGTGCTGTTCCATCAATACTCTAAGAACTGATGCTTCTTGATTAATATCATTAATCTTTTTATCAAAATTTATAATCTCTTCTTGGCAAGATTCATACCGCTCAATTGATTTAGAGATAATATCTATTAAATCATTTAATGGGTCATCAATAGTGTCGTTTGCCTTATTAAATAGATGCTCAATTATTTCCAGCGCCTTTTCGTAATTTTCTTTATTTTTTATATGGAGAATATTTGATGCTTCATGCGCAAACCCAAGAAAAGAATTTGTTAAAGCTTCTGGTTTTATAGTTAACATTTATTACGCTCCTTTTCTGTATTTAATACATAGCTTGTCATATTCAGCATGGGGAACAATGTGTTTGACATAAATTTTCTGGCATGAAAATAGAATTGTACAAATAAGCCTTAAATTATTGCCACCTATATCAAGTATCCACCACTTATTTCTGTACTTAAAATTGTCCAGCGAAGCAAATGTTTCCTTCATTATGCTTGGTGTAGTAAATTCTGCTTTTCTTAAGACGTTGTAAGTATGCATGATTGCATCTCTATCATGGGGGTGTTTGATTGCTGCTGCTGAAAAAGGTTTCTTTGAAATAACATGCACAATGCACCCTCTTTGTTCACATAATGTGAACCATAGCACTGCTTCAGGAAGTTTACAAGAAGTGAACTTGAAAACCTGATCGGGATGGGAGATGTCTCAT
>QIGJ01000322.1 GCA_003229995.1 Gammaproteobacteria bacterium
TCACATTACCATCAGGACACACCATGCGCACTTCACAGTTTTTACTCGCTACCCAAAAAGAGACTCCCGCCGATGCCGAAATCATCAGCCATCAGTTGATGTTACGCGCGGGCATGATCCGCAAACTTGCCGCTGGCCTGTACACTTGGCTACCACTGGGTCTGCGGGTGCTACGCAAGGTGGAGGCTATTGTTCGTGAGGAAATGGATCGCGCGGGTGCGCAGGAACTGTTGATGCCTGCAATTCAGCCATCAGAGCTGTGGCAAGCGTCAGGCCGCTGGGAGCAGTTCGGTGGCGAGCTGCTGCGACTGCGTGACCGCCACAACCGTGAATTCTGTTTTGGCCCCACCCATGAAGAGGTCATCACCGACCTGTGCCGTCGCGAACTGCGTTCATACAAACAGTTGCCTGCTACTTTTTACCAGATTCAGACTAAGTTTCGCGACGAAACCCGACCGCGTTTCGGGGTAATGCGCGCGCGGGAATTTTTGATGAAGGATGCCTACTCCTTTCATGCCAGTCAGGCATCATTACAGGAAACGTACGAGCAGATGTTCGCGGCCTACACACGTATTTTCACCCGCCTGGGGCTAGATTTCCGCCCAGTGCTGGCGGATACCGGCTCCATCGGCGGCAGTGCCTCGCACGAATTCCATGTGCTGGCTGAATCCGGTGAAGACGCCATCGCTTTTTCCAATACCAGTGATTATGCCGCCAATGTGGAACTGGCCGAAGCCATGACACCTGCCGGTGAGCGTCCCGTACCCAACGCAAAAATGACGACGGTAGACACCCCCGGACAACACAGTATTGAGGAAGTCAGCAGTTTCCTTAAAGTGGAAGCGACACAGACGGTGAAGACGCTGCTGGTCCAGGGCAGCGAAACCGATGTGGTGGCGCTGGTACTGCGGGGTGATCACGAACTGAATAGCCTCAAAGCAGAAAAACTGCCGCAAGTAGCCGCACCGCTGATGCTGGTGGGCGATGAACTCGTCAACACCTGCTGTGGTTGCTCTGCGGGTTCCATTGGCCCGCGTGGTATCACTATCCCGGTGATTGCGGATCATACTGCTGCACAGCTGGCCGATTTTATCTGCGGCGCTAACGAAAACGATAAACATTTGATCGGCGTCAACTGGGGCCGTGACCTGCCTGAGCCACAAGTCGCCGATTTGCGCAACGTGGTGGAAGGTGATGCCAGCCCCGATGGCCAGGGCACACTGAACATCAAACGCGGTATTGAGGTGGGCCACATCTTCCAGTTAGGTCAGAAATATGCCGAAACAATGAGCGCCACAGTACTGGATGAAAACGGCAAGGCCACAGTGATGACCATGGGCTGCTATGGCATTGGTGTGTCACGCGTGGTGGCTGCGGCCATCGAGCAGAATCACGACGAACGTGGCATTATCTGGCCTGATACGATTGCCCCCTTCCAGGTCGCCATCGTGCCGATGAACATGCACAAATCGCAACGCCTGCGCGATGCCGTCGATACCCTGTATAATGAGCTGGCCACTGCTGGTTTTGATGTATTGCTGGATGATCGCAAGGAACGCCCCGGTGTGATGTTTGCAGACATGGAGCTGATCGGCATCCCCCATCGTATCGTTATCGGTGAACGCGGACTGGATGCAGGCACACTGGAATACAAGGGCCGCAGCGATGCTGACAAACAGGAGATTCCGCTGGAAACTGTCATCCGTTTCCTTCAGGAAAAAAGCAACCAGACGACATAAATACCATGGCTTTTTCACATTATTCCCGATATTCCCGGTCATTTATTTGCGGCATACTGCTGCTTATGATGGCAGGTATCGCACAAGCAGCAACGCAGGAACGCCCCGACGAGACACTGCGTTCCGTGCTGGAAAAAGCCATCGGTGAGTCCGGCAGTTTTGCGGATCGCTTTGATGCCGAAGTCTGGCTCATGGACATGTCCACTCGCCTTAAATCGCGCGTGCCTGATGATACCGAGCGCCTGAATCTGCTAAAAAATATCCATTATGAAGCCACCAAAGCCGATCTGCCTCCGGAGATGGTGCTGGCCGTCATTCATGTAGAGAGCAATTTTGACCGCTGGGCCATTTCCCATGCCGGTGCCCAGGGGCTGATGCAGGTCATGCCCTTCTGGTTGAAAGAAATCCCCCAGGCAGGCGACAATCTCTTCGACATCCGCACGAACCTACGTTTCGGCTGCACCATTCTCAAACACTATCTCAAGCGGGAAAAAGGCGATTATCAACGTGCCCTGGCACGCTACAACGGCAGTCTGGGCAAAGTCTGGTATCCCAATCGTGTGTTCACTGCGCTGAACAAACGCTGGTTCAGATCACGTTAAGGAATGAGCAGGTAAACATATACCCGTAGCGTTTGGGATTTAGGTCTGAATGTGTGTCATATTTATTTCATGGCTAGGCAAAATGACGCGGAATAGTCGTTCTATTGCAAGACATTTTAACGCCACCATGGAATCATAGGGCATGCAGTCAGGCCTAAATCTCAATCGCTACGGGTGTATATATCGATAAACTCGGTAATGAGCTCTGTCAGAGTCAGGAGGTTGTCATGAAAAAGCATTTTTGTATCCTGGGTATCTTCCTTTTTTTTCCTGGTTTTCTGAGCGGCTGTTATGCTGGCAACCTGCCACGCGGCACCGTCATTGTCCCTGTGGGAAGCCAGACTCATACACCCACAGTGATCACACATTATATGCCGCCACCTCACACCGCTACGCATGGTTATCGGCATAGCTATTACGACCATGAATTGCAATTTGATACAGGCTTTGGTGCCTATGTGGTCATCGGCAATCCCGGCCTGTATTTTTACAATAGCAACTATATGCGTTTTTACAGTGGCGGCTGGCAAATCAGCAGCCGCCTGGACAACTCGTGGCACCCGGCACACCAAAATGTTATTCCGCACCAACTCAGAAAGCACCATGCCCAAAAACACCGACGCTATGATGACGCACCCGACCATGGATATCGTCGTCACCATCAGGGTCACGAACTCCGTTATAATTCACGCGCGGGTGCCTACGCGATCGTCAAACAGCCCGGCATTTATTTTTACAACAACCAATACCTGCGCCATCACCGTGGCAGATGGCAATCAGCTAACAAACTGAATGGTATCTGGCAGCCAGCAAAAAAACATCATGTATCAAAAAAATTGATGCAAATCATACCTTCAAAAAAAGACAGGCATGTAAAAAAAGAGAAGCACAAAAACCAAGGTCTCTATACTCGTGGCCATTGAGATTTAGGCGCCACTGCACGTCCTCTTGATCCCATGGCTGCGTTGTTGTCCTCGCAATAGAACGACTATTACTTGTCATTTCGCCTTGCCATGAAATAAATAGGATGCACATTGACACCTAAATTCCAAACGCCACGAGTATAGTATTAAAATTGATTAACTTTTTCAGAATATCCACTACTGATGACAGAACTCAAGAACCTCATCATCAAGCCATTTTTTTAATTGTTTTATTTCCTGTTTTAAAAAACTTTTATCTTTAAAGGCATTAGCAACGGTAACAATCCCTAGTACTCGGGCAATAAATTGCATTGCAATTTTTTTGACATTTTTATTGACACCCAGCAAATTGAGCTGAATTACCAGCCAACCGTGAAACACGATAAACATTTTATTCGCATCATCCAGCATTGCATGGTTAGTCTTGGCCAGCTCTGTACATAAACTACCCACAGGACAACCGTGCAAGCAAATATTTTCCTGATTCCGTAATGGCATATCAATATAATAATAAAGACGTTTCCGGGGATCGATAAATTTTTTATTCCACTCATTCAACATCAGCTCGATGCCCGTAATACGGGCATCAATCACAGCAATTAATATTTCATCTTTACTTTTAAAGTGATAATAAAAATTGCCACGAGATATGCCCACAGCATCCGCAATGTCACTAAATGAAGTGTTTTCATATCCTTGCTGGTAAAATAGTTCATCCGCAGCAGTGATAATCCTTTGTCGTAATGCTTCACCTTTGCTACCCATACGGGGTGCCCATAAAAATCACCTTGTTATTTTACTTAAACCAATTACGTAGCCACTTGTTCGAAAAATGGATAATCAGTATAGCCATGTTCTGTGCCACCGTAAAAGGTATCAGAGTCTGCATCATTTAAAGACAAACCCTGTTGATAACGATAAACCAGATCCGGATTGGCCAAAAATGGAACACCGAATGCAACAAGATCACTATCCCCATTACTGAGTGATTTATTGGCTCTCTCTTTATCATATCCACAATTTGCCATGTATAGTCCATTATGGTTATCACGTAAAGCACGATAATCGACACTGACAGACTCATTCATCATATCACCTTCCAATACATGTAAATAAGCAA
The DNA here is from genome assembly GCA_003229995.1 of Gammaproteobacteria bacterium. GTDB lineage: Bacteria > Pseudomonadota > Gammaproteobacteria > SZUA-152 > SZUA-152 > SZUA-152. Next base: position 4,385 of record QIGJ01000322.1, read on the forward strand.
GATTACGTGCATTAAGTTGTGAAACAAAATAACTGAAATGCCCAGCAGGATTACTGTCAGACATATCATTAAAACTGTTTTCAGGTGAAAAGCGTACGCCAACCCGGTTACTGGGCCACACTTCGATTACTGTATCTAATACTTCATTTAAGAAACGCATACGATTTTCAACACTGCCACCATATTGATCCGTACGTTGATTCGTTCCATCACGTAAAAACTGATCGATTAAATACCCATTTGCCGCATGCACTTCAATGCCATCAAAGCCTGCCTTTTTTGCCATTTCAGCGGCATGTTTGTACTGGGTAACAATATTAGAAATTTCAATTGCTTCCAATGCCCTTGGGGTCAAAAATGCTTTCATACCCTCAAATGTTACTGCTTCCCCTGCGGGTTGAATTGCCGATG
>QIGJ01000175.1 GCA_003229995.1 Gammaproteobacteria bacterium
ACAAAATCACGCGGCTTCTCCGTCACCTACTTTACCCGCGAACCCGACGACGATGACGTACTGGAAGACGAAATCAAAAAACTGAAAAAACGGGGTGTCAGAATAAAAGTCCTGATGGCCGTACCCAAATTCTGGATTTATTTGCTGAAAGAAATCCTCGAAGAAATGAAAAACAAACCCGTGCTCAAAAAACTCTACGAGCACCTGATCAGCATAGAACGTAATGAAAAACTGTACGATATCGGCACCCTGGACAAAGCCAAACTCACCGCCATGCGCATCCTGCTGCGCAACAAACTGGGCGGCTACTTCAGCTACGGCATTTCATCATCCATGAAACTGGATGGCAGCATTGTTGAAGCCTTCGGCAAACTGGGCGTCACCGTCATTGATATCTACGGCGCGACAGAATGCAGTGGCATCATTTCCCGCAACCGTCTCAACGAATTAAAAGCAGGCTCCTGCGGCCGCATCATCGACATCCTTGATTATCGTCTGGTCAACGAAGAACGTATACCTGGCATCCCCAAAAAAGTCGGCATGCTGGAAGTCAAAGGTCCAACCATCATGCACTCCTATCTCGGGAATAATCAGGAAAAAGTGCTGGGTGAAGACGGCTATTACTCCACCGGAGATCTGGCCTGGATCGACGATGAAGGCTTCCTGCATCTCGTTGGACGAAAAAAAGAACTGACCAAATGGAAAGACGGCACCTATATCGACCCGCAATACCTCTCTAACCTGATGGTACGCAGTATTTTTATAAAAGATGCTTTGGTCACGCGCGTTCAGCCAGACGATGACTTTCTCAGCGTCTACCTCTTCCCGGATTACAAACGCATCCACAAAGACCCTTCCTGGCAAAAAGACATCGCCACCGGCGTCAGTGAAGATGCCGCATTGCGACAACGGTTTGAAGCCGCCATCGACTACGCGCAATCCATCGCCAACATCACCCCGAGACTGAGCAAAGATAAAATATTTATATTGCCCCGCTCACTGGAGCGTACCCCCACCCATAAAATCAAATTCATCTTTGAACTGAAACGACTGGATCAGGCACGGGCAATTTAAGAAACCTGCACACAGGGGGAAACACGCAATGAACAGCATCGAAAATATTAAATCCAGGTTAATGACATTGTGTGAAGAATACGAAGTCTTTGGAGATGCCTCTCCCAACCTCTACGTCTCCGCCGACCTGATTGAACACGGTTTGATTGACTCCATGACAACCGTTTATATCCAGGAAATTCTGCATGAACATTTTTCATTGGACATTCCCCCTGAGCTTTTTGTACTGGAACTGAGAACCATGGATGCGCTGGCCAAATATGTTCATACCGCCATGCCTGTCTGAATAATTATAATTTTGTAGAGTGGGCATTGCCCACCCTACAAAAAAACTGATTATTTTATGGTAACCCTAAAACCTAATCAGAAACATAACCGAGTAATCACGACACAAAAACAATGATGTTATTTAACAAACAACTTACCACATGCATATTCATGGTTATGACCCTATCCACCCCATACACCCTGGCTAGCGAACCAGAAAACCAGGGCCAGAAAATTATGGAACAGTTCACCAATCGGGAAAACGGCTTTGGTGATTTTCAGGCAGAAGTCACCATGACGATCCGGAAAAAAAACGGTCAACAATTTGACCGTCACATGGCCGTACGCAGCCTGGAAAACAATGACTACGGCGAAAAAAGACTGTTTATATTTGATCGCCCACGCACCATCCGTGGAACGGCGATTCTGTCCCACACCCTGAAAGACCATGACCTGCAATGGATTTACCTGCCCGCCTTCAAACGAGTAAAACGTATTGCCAGCAGTAACCAGTCCGGCCCCTTTGTTTCCAGCGAATTCAGTTATGAAGACTTAACCTCTATAGAACTTGATAAATACCAGTACCAGTACATCAAAGACAGCACCGTTAATGGCAAACCTTGTTACGTCGTCAAAATGACACCTCTATTTGAAAACTCCGGCTACCAGCATCAACTCACCTATATCGACAAAACAGACTACATCCTCCACCAAATCGACTATTACGATTTAAAAGGCAGTCTGCTCAAAACCCTGACACTCACAGATTACAAAAAATATATAAACCGTTTCTGGCGAGCACTCACCATGACCATGCTCAACCATCAAAATGGCCGATCAACCACCATGATATGGACAGAGATCACCTATGGCAACGGCTACTCGGAAAATGACTTCAGCACAAATGCCCTGAAGCGAAGCCGGTAAAAATAGCCATTGAGGAACCAGCCTGCACTCGTAGTGAATGAAGTTCCGATATTCAGTGTATGCCATAGGATGTGGAAACAAGAAACAGGGTGTCTGTCACATCGAGATCGCAGAGACCTCTGCGTTAAACACTCAATAATAAATATTAACCAAGCACTGGAATAATCATTATGTCTAAAGCCAAATACTGACAAAACCCGCTTCAGATTTATATTTAAAAAATCAGGATGATTAGTTACAAAACAATAAAGGAAACTACCATGTTAGCATCACTATTGTTGAGCAAGCGCATACTTGTTCTGGCCATATGGACATTGGGAATTGTTCTTGCCCTGACGGCATTTGCTATCCGCATAATCGACGACACGCCATGGATCGATAACTCCGTTGGTATATGGTTCCAAACCGACGACCCGGAACTGCTAACATACAACGCACACAACGAAGCCTTTGGCGAACAGGAATGGACACTGCTGATGCTGGAGACGCCGTCCATATTTGGCACCGGTTTTTTACAAGACCTTGCCGCTATCACCACACGCATAGAAACACTGGACCATGTCGTGAAAGTCACCTCCATCGCCAATGTGCGAGACAACAATATGAACGACTCCGGTGATCTGAATTACACCACACTATACCCGGCAAAAAACGGACAACCCGCATCAGAACAGGAAATTGCAGTCCTGCGCCAACGTCTGCACAGCAACCCGGTTTTCCAAAACAACCTGCTAAGAAAAGAAAGTGACCGCCACACCATCGTACTCATTCAAAATGACAACCTAGTACACGACCCCACCCCCTACCGTATCACCCTGGTAGACAGCATTACCGACATTGTTAATGAATACGACAGCATCACAGACAGCGCCCTCGCAGGCACCACCGTGGTCAATGCCGCACTCAACCGGGCCTCCAAACACGACGTGATTGTTTTTTATATATTGATTTCCTTCTTTCTGTTCGTTTTTTCTTTTCTTGTTTTTAAAAACTGGAGAGATCTTGTCACCCTGTTATCCGTCATCATCGGCAGCATTGTCCCTATCATGGCATTAATCGCGTATTTAAAACTGCCCTACAACATGATGACCGTCATGTTACCCACCATCATAGCCGCCCTCGGTGTCGCCAGTGTTGTGCATGTCATCAACACCTTTCACCGCCTCCACCGCCACCATGAAACAGAACCCGCCCTGCACAAAACCCTGTCAATCGTCATCCGCCCCGGGTTTTATGCCATGCTGACCACCGCCGCCGGTTTTGCCTCACTGACACTCAGCACCGTCACCCCCGTATTCCAGCTCGGCCTGTTTGCCGCCATGGGCATTATTCTGGCGTGGATATTCTCCATCACCGTTGCACCCGTTCTGCTGCACATTCTCTGGCAGAAAAAACATAAAACCCCCTCCAGTAACACCAACTGGCTCTGGTTACAAAAACTGACAACACCCTGGCCAGGGCGCACATGGGTGCTTGTCATCATCGCACTGACCCTGCCCCTGAGTGGTTTGTTACAACTGGAAACAGACACCAACTACAGTGAATTCTTTGCCGATGATGTCCCGGTATCACAAGCCTATCAAAAAATAACCGATGCAGGCTTTGCCCAAAACCCCATCAACATCGGACTTGTTTATCCCGAAGGCAACACCTACGAAATGGAACCTTATTTCCAGGCCGTCATCCGCTTTGAACAAGCAGTAGAAAACCTGCCACAGATTATTAAACTTCTCTCCCCCAACGCCCTGGTCCGCGAAATCGACAAAGCCTTTAACGATGACGTTGAAGCAACAGCCGAAACACCCGCTGTGGATCGTTTAACAACCTACCCCGCTGAAGCCATCAGCCAGCTATTGTTTCTCGCAGAACTGAGCGGCAATGACGACATCACCGACCTGCTGACACAAGACCGCGACCGCAGCCAACTGCTCGCCCTCACCGACTACATGAGTTCCAAAGAACTCGACGCATTCAACGAAGAGGTCATGGCCCTGGCACAACAACACCTGCCATCCGACATGCAGGCATACCTCACCGGCACCACTACACTGTGGGCCAACATGGACCGGCAAATCAGCACCACTCAAATACAATCACTACTGATCATGACGTTATTTTTAAGCCTGATTCTACTGATGATATTTCGCTCTTTCAAACTGACACTACTGGCAGTCATCGTCAACGGACTGCCACTGGCCATAGTGCTGGGCATCATGGGCCTGCTGGGTTTTACCATCAACATCGCCACCGCCCTGATCGGCGGCATTATTTTGGGCGTTGTTATTGACGATACATTGCATCTGTTAATACGAGTACGAGAAAACCTGAAACATAATGAAGAAACAGCCATCGCAACCGCAATTAACGAAGTTGGCCGCAGTATTGTATACACCACGCTTATTATTGTAGGCGGCTTCGCCTGCATGATGACATCAGACTTTTCGCCCAGTGCCGAATTCGGAGCCTTTGTATCACTGGCGGTAGTACTGGCCCTGTTGCTGGATTTATGGCTGCT
>QIGJ01000181.1 GCA_003229995.1 Gammaproteobacteria bacterium
TGGCCAGAGTCAGATTGGCTTCCTCAATTTGCTCGTCGTGAGTAAACAGTCCCAGTGGAGAGGCATCGAAGAGTGTTTCGAAGCGTTGGCGAAGGCCGCTGGATAAACGCAAGGTTTGACGCAGCGTTGCGTTTTGTTTTTGCAGCGTCCGAAATTTTTCGCGCAGGACGAACGGTACGTCGGAGGACTGCAAGGCTTTGTGCGCCCTGTCAGCTTGAAAAATCCGACGTGAGAGTGGATCATGGGGTGTGAAGTCAGGTTTGATAGCAGTGTCCTCCGTGAGTCGCTATTAAGTGAACGGAATCCGGGCTGATTATATCCGGTTTTGTCATCCTTGGAAAAACTGAATAATGTACTGTACTGCACCCATTCTTTTCATCAGGCATATAAATCAATTTATATGCCTATACAACTTACTGTTCCGTTAATGCTTCCTCCTTTTTTGATGTGAGCACCCTCATACTCTATTACGATAAGAAATTTTTAGCTATTAATTTTTCATTTGTCATCCATCGGGTTTGTGTGGCTCTGAGCTAAACCTGGGTTTGTGTTTTCTATTGTTGATTGCCCATCCGTACACTGCTGCCGATGTTACATATTATAATTATGACGCAAGGGGGAGGGAATAGTTCCGATTATTAACAAGGAGAGTTGACGCTTTCTCCTGTGTCATTGTCCGCTCTGTTTGTTTTATAAATCAGTCTTTTAGCAGTGTGATAATAGGATGTTGGCGGGCTGACAGTGGCATTTTTTTAGGCACAGACAGTCTGGCCTTGTTTATTGAGAATACCTCCCTGGCAATCGCATTTGATATCCCGGAGGAAAAGGTGGATATTTGGGTTTGTTACGTTACCGTCGGTTTGTTTGTAGGGGGTCGTTGATCACAGTGATGGAACGATGACAGGGTAGCGAGACATCGAAAACAATCGAAGAAGCAGTAAGGAGAGATTACGCATGAAATTGACGAGAAAATTACTTCCGATAATGTTGACTACGGCTTTTGTACCCGCGATGTTCGTTGGTACGCCGGTCATCGCCGGGAAAGACGCAGGACACGGACATGACTACCGTACCTTTCATACCGATGGCACTATTGACTACGGTGACATTGGTGATTCCTATAATTCTGATCTGGTGATGTATCTGGCGGGTAATCAATTTATGGTGATGGAGGAACTGATCAAGGATTTCCAGTCCAAGAATAAGGATATCAAAACGGTCTATGTGGAAACCATTCCGCCAGGTCAGATACTCAAAAAGCAAATCCTCAAACAGGGGCAGATCGAGGGCCAGGACACCAACCAAACACCGGATTTGTTTGCCAGCGTAAAAATCGCCCACCTGAAAAAGCTGAAGAAAGAAGGCAAAATGACTGAGGGCATGATTTATGTTCGTAACAAACTGGAGTTAATGGTTGCCAAAGGTAACCCCAAGGGCATCAAAGGGCCGGAAGACCTGGGGCGTAGCGACTTGGTTCAATCGCATCCCAATCCCATCACCGAAGGCATTTTTAAGTTTTACGGTTCTGAAATGCTAAAAGACATGGGCTTACACAGCAAAGTAACGGGCGGTAAGGTCTGCAAGGGTTGCTGGGCTGTGCCGGGCAAGACTTGGTTTACTGTGCGCCACCATCGCGAAACCCCGTATCGCATTGAAAATGGTGAAGCCGATGTGGGCATTGTGTGGACGACGGAAGTGGCACATGCTAAAGCCGAAGGTCGTAAAGTTGAAGGTGTTGCGATTGCTGCACCACTCAACAAAGAGTCCAAAGTGGGTTATGCCATTGGTAAGCTGAACAAAGCAAAAAACGTCAAAAATGCGGATCGTTTTCTGGCTTATCTGGCGTCGGCTGATGCACAAAACATCTACGCCAGTTATGGGTTTTTAAAAGCCACTGCTGAAGAGCTGAAGCTTAAAAAATTGTAGTTGCGAGAAGCTTGGGCGCTGATTGCCGGAGCTGGCAAAACAGACACCGGTCGGAGGATATTCCGGCCGGTTTTTTTTGGCTAGAAATAATGCCATGCCGCAAGGTATTGGAGAATCCAAGCGGTGTACTGGTGCGCTGCCGTTAAAAGTTGTGCATGCTGGTTGCATTTTTCCTGTACAATTTGCGCCCTTTCAATCCAGTAGAGCCGCATTCCCGTGATTCAGCCCATGACCCAGAGAGACAGCAACGCTTCCCTTCGCAACATTGCCATTATTGCCCACGTTGATCATGGTAAGACCACCCTCGTCGATAAACTCTTGCAGCAGTCCGGTACGGTCACCAGTCGTGGCGATGCCGAAGAGCGAGTGATGGACTCTAACGATATCGAGAAAGAGCGCGGGATCACCATTCTTGCCAAAAACACGGCGATTGAATGGAATGACTATTACATCAATATTGTGGATACCCCCGGGCATGCCGATTTTGGTGGCGAGGTGGAGCGGGTGATGTCCATGGTGGATTCGGTGTTGTTGTTGGTGGATGCCGCCGAAGGCCCGATGCCGCAAACCCGTTTTGTCACGGAGAAGGCGCTGGCGCAAGGGCTTAATCCCATCGTGGTGGTAAACAAAATTGACCGTAATGGCGCGCGTCCGGACTGGGCTGTGGATCAGACCTTTGATCTGTTTGACCGTCTCGGTGCCACCGATGAGCAGATGGATTTTCCCATTATTTACTGTTCGGCCATCAACGGCTACGCCGGATTGGAATCCGATGTCAGTGGCGGCGACATGACTCCCCTGTTCGAGACCATCGTCGAACATGTTAAAGCGCCCGATGTGGATGTGGACGGCCCTTTTCAAATGCAGGTCAGCGCGCTGGACTACAACAGTTATACCGGCGTTATCGGTATCGGTCGTGTTACCCGTGGCAAGCTCAAGGCCAATTCGCCAGTGGTTGTGGTGGATGTTGAAGGCAAAGAACGCCGTGGGCGCATTCTGCAAATTTTTGGTTTTCTGGGGCTGGAGCGCATCGAAAAAGCCGAAGTGCAAGCAGGCGATATCATTGCTTTCACCGGCCTTGATCCGCTGAATATCTCCGATACCCTGTGTGACCCCAACAATATCGACGCCATGGTGCCGCTGTCCGTGGACGAGCCTACGGTGAGCATGACTTTTGGCGTCAATAATTCCCCCTTTGCCGGACAGGATGGCAAATTTCTGACCTCGCGGCAGATACGCGAACGTCTCCAACGCGAGCTGCTGCACAATGTCGCCCTGCGTGTGGAGGAAACCGACGACCCGGACAAATTCAAGGTCTCTGGGCGTGGTGAATTACACTTGTCCATTCTCATCGAAAATATGCGTCGGGAAGGTTACGAGCTGGGTGTGTCCCGTCCTGAAGTCATTATTCACACGCTGGAAGATGGCACCAAAGAAGAGCCTTACGAGCAGGTCACTGTGGACGTAGAAAGCGACCATCAGGGCAGCGTGATGGAAAAGTTGGGTGAACGTGGTGGCGAACTCAAGGATATGGTACCTGATGGCCAGGGTCGGGTGCGCGTGGATTACATCATGCCCGCGCGTGGGCTGATTGGCTTTCGCACGGAATTTCTGACGGCCACCCAGGGCACCGGTTTGATCTATAGCGTATTTGATCATTACGGCCCGATGAAACCCGGTGATTACGGCCAGCGGCTCAATGGTGTGCTTATTTCCAACGGCAAAGGCAAGGCACTGGGTTATTCCCTGTGGAACCTGCAAGAACGCGGCAAATTGTTCATTGGTGCCAATACCGAAGTTTACGAAGGTAGCGTCATCGGTATCCATGCGCGGGATAACGATCTGGTGGTTAACTGCCTTAAAGGCAAGCAGCTCACCAACGTGCGTGCTTCCGGTACTGATGAAAACATCCAGCTTACCCCGTTTATTAATTTGAGCCTGGAGCAGGCATTGGAATTCATCGACGATGATGAGCTGGTGGAAGTGACACCCACCAATATCCGTCTGCGTAAAAAAATCCTCAACGAAAGCGACCGAAAAAAAGCCAGTCGTGCCGCTAAATAGCCTACATATTTCAGAGTGATTCTGAAAAGGAGTGTCTGAGTGCTTCTATCGGATTTTGTCGATGGAAAAATATTCGTTGGAGTCGCCGGTAAATTCAAAAGGTATTCTGTGTTCTGGCGTGAAGTTTGTTGTGGGTGTTATCGTGTGTTGGTCGTCATTAAGATGTTGAAGTGAGAAATGATTACAAAGAGTGATTTTATTCCAGATATTTTTCCTGCCATTGCAGATACATTTTTTGTACATGCTCAGCATAGGCAACCTTGTCATCAAAATCAGCCGGGTCAATAGCATCAAACACATAATAGTTGGCCCGGTGATTTTGAGTGCGAATGAAATGCCACATTTTATCCACCAGTGTGTACGGATCCTGCCACTCGAAATCCTCCTGGGATTCATAATGAATGAACACCGGCACAATGGGTACACCGGTTTGCAGTGATACATCAAAGGCACCCAGTTTGAAGTCACGGGTGATGCGCCGTCCTGTACAACCGCCTTCCGGATACAGGGCGATGTTTTTGCCGCTGTTCAGCGCTGCAATCATTCTATCGATCACGGCCCGGCGTGAGTCAGGGTCATCGCGATCCACGTACAGATTGCCCGCCGCCTCGGTGATACGCCCCACCAGCCACCAGTCCTTTACCTGCACCTTGGCCACTGAATGCACAGGAAACAGGACGGGAATGCCGACATCTTCCACTGCAGAAGGATGATTGGCAATCAGAATGTAGCGCTCGGGCAGGGCTGAGACATTTTTTTGATGCAGGCGCAGATCAGATCGACTCTGAGTGCGCGCACAAAACTGCGGCACCAGACACGAAACAGTGTGAAATAAATAGGGCTGTCGCGCAGCCTGCGCAAGCGGCTCAGCCCGTTCATGACCAAGGTGAAGACAGCCAGCTCCACGCCGTTGACGATGAAATAAATGAGTTTACCCAGTGCCTGAATCATATGAATGATGTGCTCTCTGATGTCGTTATTATGTGAATTATGGGCTAAGGAATGGCAATAACTTATACCATTGGTATTTTTGCTTCAGCCTATCTTCGTGTTAGATTTTATGGCTCATTGATTCAATGTAAACCAATAATTTTATTCGATTGAATGTTTTTAGCACTCTTAATTCACAGTATAGGGTTTGTTATCAAACATAAATGTGAATTAAGCGCTAAATCACTCTGATAGCCCTTTTTTACTGAGTACGCTGTCATTCCGAGCTGTTTTGACTTGAATTCAGGGTTTCATACTTCATCTCGCATTTTGCTTTATACGGTTGTTCCCATAAAAATCGAAACTATCAAGTTTTCGCAGCCTCCTCTCGACTTCCTCATAATAAAGAAAGGTAATATTACCTTTTTATTTTCTATCAATTTATTTTATTATTCTATTTTCCGCACCTAGAGTTCATCGGGCAGTTTCTTAGAATTACTTCTAAATTGAGTAATATCTCTAGGAATGGGCACGTAATAACTTCCCTGTTTGGCGCTCAGATTTATTCGTCTTCGTTCGTTCTGATTGCCTACAGAGATGTCGGTAAGAGGCGTGAGCATGGATGCGGAAGTTTTGAGAAAAATCGCAGGAATAGTTGTTCTATTTCGAGGTTTTGCGGTTGAAGAACGGACGAATACGGGCTGAAGATGAGATGCAAAACAGGGAAGTTATTGCGTACCCATTCCCTAGCATTATTTTCACTCAAATAGGTGTTGCAACTATAAAATAAATATAAATCAAGGAGGGTAATTTTTTATGAATAACAACAGCTCAAATATAAAAAACTCGATATTTTTTTTGTTTCTAATTTTTGTGGTATTCATGACAGGCTGTGCAGCATTTACACCACATGGGAAATTCACGAAAAGTGCCAGCGAAGCATATCAAACAGGTAAGTATGACA
>QIGJ01000336.1 GCA_003229995.1 Gammaproteobacteria bacterium
TCATCAACACCATCACCAGGCTCATCTTTGAACGAAGCCCTCTGGATATCACCCCGCAAACGCACAGCCATCATGTTGGACAGCGTATCCAAAGTCACCGGACCCTGAGCACCATCCAATTTGATTTTAGCGGTGTCACCTCCATCCGTTGTACCTGGAAACTGGTAACCATTGGCCAGAAACTGCTGCCCGAAAGGTGAAAGCCGGGGCACATTAGTGTGACACAAAGCACAGTTCGCCTGAAATTTACGTGCAAAAGCCGGGATAGCTTCTGCGGCACCAATATCAATCAGAAACATACTTATCGCCACTATCGGAAGCATAAACATGGCTCCCACACGACAAAAACACTTAGACATCTTCATACTGACTTTCTTCATTTGTGTTGCCCCCAAGTTTAGTTTAGGCAGCCTGTTTAAAAACAAGCGAACTGTAAATGCATTCAAGGCTCGAAACATATACGCACAGTATGACTTAATAATATTCACGCACATAATTGAAGAATGGATTAACTTATAAACCATTCAACTAATAAGCTAATCCTTTGTGCTACACACAGCCCACTGGTTTTTCAAAGAGAACAATTATAAATATCGATAATATTCAATAAACTATCGAATAGTTAAACAAAAATATGAACATGAAGTGTGGCAATTACACTGCTATACTCAAACTGCCAACTGAAATACACCAATAAATATTTTTCTGGGAAACCATCATATGCGATACCCTTTTTTCAGTATCTTGTTACTCACCTCAACCCTGATGCTCTTTTCATTAGAGCCTTTTGCCTCTCCTAAAAAAGGGGTGTTTTTGGGAGGAATTGAAACTGACTACCCCGCTTGGTTTAAAGACAGCTTTCTCGATTTTTCGGAAGACCTCACAGAAGCAACCAGCGGAGGAAAACGACTGGTGATTTTTTTCCATCAGGATGGCTGCCCCTACTGCAATACACTGGTGCAACGTAACTTCTCGCAAAAAGAAATTACGGAAAAGGCGCAGAAAAATTTCGATCTTATCGCCATCAACATGTGGGGCGACCGTCCGGTCATTCACTTTGATGGCCAGCAGTACACGGAAAAAACGTTCGCAGAAAAACTCAGGGTGCAATTTACACCTACCATCATTTTTTTTGATGAACAGGGTAAAGTTGCACTACGCATTAACGGTTATCGCTCACCACAACGCTTTAGTCTGGATCTGGACTATGTCGCGCAACGCAAGGAAAAAGAGATTAGCTACCGGGATTTCATTCAAGCCAATCGCCCGGCCAGCAAAGCGAGTAAAACACTTAATGCAGAACCTTTTTTCAACAAGCCACCCTTTGATTTTTCCGCAAAAGTGAAGGGAGGGAAACGGCCTTTCGCGGTATTTTTTGAGCAAAAAGACTGTCCGAACTGTGATTTTTTACACAAAAAGATCCTGCCTGATACTGAGCTGCTGAACATCATCAAACAGTTTGATGTTGTCCAGCTAGACATGTGGTCAAAAACACCCGTTATCACCCCCGAAGGTGAGAAAATGACGGCACGGGAATGGGCCAAAAAACTCAAGGTGGAATACGCGCCTTCCATTCTGGTTTTTAATCCACAAGGTAAAGAGATTATTCGTACCGAAGCCTTTTTCAAGGTTTTTCACACTCAGGGAATATTAAGTTATGTGCTCAGTGGGGGATACAAAAAACAACCTAGCTTTCAGCGTTACCTGACGGATTATGTGGATCATTTCAGAGAACAGGGACAAGATGTGGATATTTGGCGTTATGCTGACGAAAAGATTGGTGAGAACAAACCCTGATTGCAGATATACCCATGACGTTTGGGATTTAGGTCTGAATGTGCGTCCTATTCATTACTACTTATTGCGTGGCAGGCTTGGGGGCCAGTCCAAGAATGAACGGAAGATGTGACCAAACGGCCTTTCCGCAGCAGACTTTTCATTCTCAGACAGGCTCTGGTACATCGTCAAAATAGCCTTGACGGTATACCAGCCGCCACGGTGCGGATCTTAGTTAATAGCCGGTAAAACCGTTTTCTTCAATTGTGCTGACTTAGCTCGCGCCTTGCCCAAATCTCCCGATGTTAACTCAGCCTTGATCACATCACGTTTTTGTTGCGCTGATTCAAAACCCTGTGCCGCAGCAACATCAAACCACGCATAGGCCGTTACCAAACTCCGCTCAACCCCCTGGCCTTTTTCATACAACCATGCCAGATTGTTTTGAGCCTGAACATGCCCTTGTTTTGCCGCTTTCTGATACCAATTGGCCGCTTTTTGAAAGTTTTTGTCGATGCCGCGACCTCTCTCGATCATCACACCAAGATCATATTGTGCAGCACTGATGCCCTGATCTGCCGCGCGCCGGAACCAGCGAACGGCTTCCCGGTAATTTTGTGGAACCCCCGTGCCAGAATCAAAAGAAACGGCCAGATTGTATTGTGCGTGTGGATCACCCTGCTTCGCGCCTTCACGATAATAACTCACCGACCTGGCCAGATCCTGAGGCACACCTTTGCCCAGCTCATACATCATGCCCATCAGGTTTTTTGCAGCAGGATTGCCCTGGCTGGCCAGCGGCATTGTGAAATTATAGGCGGCCTTATAATCACCCGCGTTATACGCTGCAAGACCTTTATCATACAGTTTCGTATCTGCCGCACTCACCAACCCTGACAGACTACAACTAAATGCTAAAACCGAGACGGCCGACAACACGACCCGAACAGTTGAACGCATTTCTCTTCCTCCCTAAGGCAAAAATGCAATTTTCTGAGTGTAACGAATAAAATTTTGTTTTCAAATATGGAATTCTGCTGAACATTGCGCGGTAAATCAGTGATAATGCTATATTTTTTCATCCCCACTTCCTGTCCACCAAGCGGATCACGTAAAATACACCGAATGAACCTGATCGATACCCATGCCCATATTGATGTTTCCGCATTTGATGCTGATCGCGGTACAGTGCTTGAACAATGTCGACAAACTGGAATTTCACGTATCATCGTGCCGGGTATTATGGCGGATACCTGGGATAAACTGCGGGAAATCTGCGCATCAAGTCCTGCCCTGTACGCCAGTTTTGGCCTGCACCCAGTTTATCTGGAACAGCATAATCTTGATGATATCGACAGGCTGGCTGAATACGTCAAACAATACCGACCCATCGCTGTGGGCGAAATCGGTCTGGATTTTTATTGCCAAACACTGGATCAAAACCGCCAGCAGACACTGTTTGAAGCGCAACTTGCCGTGGCCACCAATGCAGCGCTCCCGGTATTGCTGCATGTCCGAAAATCACATGATGCGGTACTTGCCTGCTTGCGCAAAACAACCATTACCGGCGGTATTTGTCATGCTTTCAATGGCAGCCTGCAACAGGCGCATCAATACATTGATCTGGGTTTTAAACTGGGATTCGGTGGCATGTTAAGCTTTGAGCGTTCACATAAACTGCATCGTCTGGCCCAACAATTACCCTTGGAAGCCATCGTACTGGAAACCGATGCACCGGATATGGCGGGTGCCGGTCACCAGGGGCAACGCAACAGTCCTGAATATTTACCTGAATATCTTCAGGCATTAGCAAAACTGCGTACCGAAGACATACGCAAAATCGCCGCACAAACAACGGCCAATGCCGAAGCTGTGCTGGATTTTTCCCGGACAAATACATGACAAAAAATCAGGATTTTACCGAACGCTTTGGTGGCATCCAGCGCCTATACGGACAAACCGCTGCGGCTATGATTCAGCAAATGCATGTCTGTGTTATCGGCTTGGGCGGTGTGGGCTCCTGGGCGGTGGAAACACTGGCACGCACCGGCGTTGGTCAGCTTACCCTCATTGATTATGATACGGTCAGCAAAGGTAATATCAATCGGCAACTACCTGCGCTGGACACCACCCTGGATGAAAAAAAATCGACGGTTTTGCAACACCGTATTGCCGGTATCAATCCTCATTGTGATTGCAGGATCATCGATGATTTTTTGACGACAGGAAACATCCGGGATTACCTGTCACCTGAGCGCCAGTATGATTATGTGATCGATGCCATCGATAGCATCAAGTTTAAATCCGCCATCATTTACCATTGCCGACGCAACAAAATTCCGATCATCACCACGGGTGGTGCAGGCGGGCTTACCGACCCACTGGCGATCCAGATCAAGGATTTATCACGCACTTACAATGACCCACTCGCCGCCAAAGTCCGGGCACAGTTGCGTAGCGAGTATCATTTTTCGCGCAACAGCAAACGCAGCTTTCGTATTGAATGTGTATTTTCCAGCCAACAGCCCGTGTACCCGAAGCCAGATGGCAGCATCAGCCACGCCAAACCCGGCATTCACGGTATCTCGCTGGACTGCTCACTAGGATATGGATCGACCACGGCTGTCACGGCAACGTTTGGTAATGTGGCGGCATCGCGGGTCATTAATAAAACGCTGGCGAAATTAAAAGACTATTGAAAGTTAAGTACCTTCGGCATAACCGGAGGCTTATTTGGTGACACTCTCAAAGAGCTAACGTAAGCGCCCAAGGCACATTACCGCTGACAAAAAAATCGAAACTCCGCAACAAAACCCCGATGGCCTGAAACAGGAGAAAAAAGCCCTCATGCAACAACGACTCACCAGCAAACGGTGAGTCAAAGTGGACGTCGATAGCTGATCGAACCTTGAATATGTCCTTTTCCTGTTTGGTGGAACCGCTGCGCTTGTTCCACCCTACTCGGATAGATGAAGATGAATGGTAGAGTTAGGGCATTCATCCATTGTTTTGTTCCACTCTATTTAACACAGAGTAAAATTGTAGGGTGGAACAAGCGCAGCGGTTCCACCATCTGGCTAAATGGTAGAGTTGGGGCATTCATCAATTATTTTGTTCCGCTCTATTCAACACAGAGTAAAATCGTAGGGTGGAACAAGCGCAGCGATTCCACCATAACCTTGCGTACATCCTACAAATCCGATTGCCTGAAGCAGGAAAAACGGCCTCCACCTCCGCTGAATTTTCCAGCAAGGCACTCATCAAAAACCCCGCAGAACTGGCAACCGCACCGGATTTTGTATTCCTCCTGCACGTTCCTTATTTTGCTTTGATTATGCCTATATCCTGACTGATGACCTTGTACCCCTCTAGTGCTTTCGGCAATGCTTTTTCAGTATCCGGGTGTCTGCCATCCAAACCAATTTTGATGACCGTTTCTCCTTCAGACAGGCC
>QIGJ01000187.1 GCA_003229995.1 Gammaproteobacteria bacterium
TTAATTCGCTCTGTGAATCAATACAGCACGCACCACATCAAGATCCCTTTTGGTATCCACCCCGGCGAGCGGTATTTCAACCGCCTCGGCAACATGAATACGCTGCCCATGCCACAACGCACGCAGTTGTTCGAGAGATTCCGTTTGCTCCAGTGGGCATGGTGACCACTGGCTGTATTCCCGCAAAAAACCTGCGCGGTAAGCATAAAGACCGATGTGCCGAAGGTGCTCACCAGTATCAGGTAAAATTTCCGCCGTATTGGCGAAGGCCTCCCGGTCCCAGGGAATGCTGGCGCGGCTGAAATAAAGCGCCATACCCTGCTGGTCTTTCACGACCTTCACCACATGCGGATCAAACAACTCGGCCGTGGTGGTGATCCGGGTGCAGACGGTGGCCATGCTCGCTGAGGGACAAGCGGCAAGATTTTCCGCCACCTGATGAATCACCGCCGAGGGCATCAACGGTTCATCGCCTTGCAAATTCACCACGATGTGCTCATCGGCAAAGGTTAATTTTTCTATCACTTCCGCAATGCGGTCGGTGCCGGACTGATGTGCTGCGGAGGTTAAACAGGTTTCGGCACCGAACTGTTGCGCAGCGACTTCAATTTGCGGGCTGTCCGTGGCAATAATCACCTGCGCTGCACCACTTTCCAGCGCACGCTCGTAGACATGCTGAATCATCGGTTTACCGGCAATATCCAACAGCGGTTTTCCCGGCAGGCGGGTTGCTGCATAACGCGCAGGAATGATGACACTGAACTTCACGCAATTTCCTCATCAGCCGTCAGTGCACGCGCGTCGTCTTCGAGCATCACCGGAATATCGTCACGAATGGGATACGCCAGCCGGTCTATCTTGCACACCAGTTCTTTTGCATCTTTCAAATAAACCAACGGCCCTTTGCAAATGGGGCATACCAAAATATCAAGTAGTTTTTTATCCATGTTGTTTACCTAAGTTGTTTACCTAATTCCTTACCGTTTTATCAAACGCATAATTAATGGAATAATACGTTCATCCAGTGTTGCGTCAACGGGGACACACCAATGTTGCTCCGTTACAAATGCCTGACATTTCACTGCGTCTTTTTCCGTCATCAATACCGGCAGATCATCGTCAAAAACAATATCCCCCTGTGCAAAGGGGTGGTGATCGGGAAACGCATGTTCAATCACCGCCATGCCCAACCCTTCCAGCTGACGAAAAAACCGCGCCGGATGACCAATACCTGCGACAGCATGCACGGTTTGCCCGGCAAAACTATCCAGTATTACCCGTCGCTTTGGTTGTCTCATATTGCGCACAGTGCCCGGAATCAAATCCATACGATATTCACGTACTCCCGGCATACCATTGGTGACCACGGCATCCACCGAGCGTAACCGGCTCAAGGGTTCTCGTAGCGGTCCGGCAGGCAGACAATATTTGTTGCCAAACCGGCGCACACCATCCACCACGGCAATTTCCATGTCGCGCCCCAGCGCATAATGCTGCAAACCGTCATCCGCCACGATAACGTCACACCCGGTGTGCGCCAACAGTGCTTCGGCCGCTTCGACACGATCAGGCCCCACGGCCATGGGACAGGCGCAACGTTGTGACAATAATACGGCTTCGTCACCCACCATACGGGGATCACTGTCGGCACGCACCTGCTGTGGCCAATGCGTCGCCTGCCCGCCATAGCCCCGGCTTACGATACCTGGGGTATAACCATTATTACGCAACATATCCACCAACCAGGTCACCAGTGGCGTTTTGCCAGTGCCACCCACCGAAATATTGCCCACAATAATCACCGGAATCGGCAGATAATGCACTTTCAGTACACCGGTACGATATAACAGCCGTCGGGTAACGGCGACAAGGCAAAATAACCAGGACACAGGCAACAACAATAAAGGAATAAAACCTTTGTTGTACCAATAATAATCCAACCTTTTCACAATGCCTCACTCTCTGAAATAAACAACTCCTGGTTAAAAGATTGCCTGTAACCCGTGGGCACAAACTACGTGCCCACCCTACCTGACTCCTGGTTTTCGTCAAACTGGAGTTGATAGAGCGATGCGTAATTTTTACCCACAGCTAACAGTTCTGCATGCGTGCCAGACTCAACAATTTCCCCTTCGCGCATCACCAGAATTTTATCCGCATTTTCAATCGTCGATAAACGATGCGCAATCACTAGCGTTGTTCGGTTTTTCATCAAAACACCCAGGGCATCCTGGATATAACGCTCGGACTCTGTATCCAGTGCCGATGTCGCTTCATCCAAAATCAGTATTGGCGCATCTTTTAACAAGGCACGCGCAATGGCGATGCGTTGACGCTGACCACCGGATAACAACACACCTTTGTCACCCACCTGAGTTTGATAACCTTCGGGCAATTCAGTGATAAATTCATCGGCGTGCGCGGCCTTGGCTGCAGCAATAATCTCTTCTTCAGAGTGGCTGGCCAGCGCACCATAGGCAATGTTATTAAACACCGTGTCGTCAAACAAGATGATATCCTGGCTCACCAGGGAAATGTGATTGCGCAAATCATCCAGTTTCAGTGCCTGTACCGGCACACCATCCAACAGAATCTCTCCCTGATTGATGTCATAAAAACGCGGCAACAGGTTCACCAGTGTTGATTTGCCACTGCCGGAGCGTCCTACCATGGCAACGGTCTCTCCTGCGGCGGCAGAAAAGTGGATGGATTTCAGCACATCACCTTTGGCTCGGTCGTAACTGAAAGTGACATCCCGAAATTCAATGTCACCCTTTACCGGGGACAGTGTTTTTGTGCCGGTATCTTTTTCCGCCTCTTCATCCAGTAACCAAAAGACACTTTGCGCGGCGGCGATGCCCTGTTGCACCGTAGACTGCACCATGGTCAGGCGTTTCATCGGTGCCAGCAGTAACATGCTGGCGGCTAAAAAAGACATAAACGTGCCCACCGTCAATGTCTCCAGCAATTTTTCCGAGGTGGCGACGTACAAAATCACCGCCACACCACAGGCACCCAGAAATTGTGAAACCGGCACACTGATGGCGCGTGTTGCCGCCAGTTTCATATTCTGCCGACGATTGAATTCATTGGCTTTGGCAAACTGTTTATCTTCACAGGCTTCGCCACCAAATATTTTTACCACACGATGGCCTTCGGTGATCTGCTGTGACAATTGTGTCACGTTACCCATGGAGGCCTGAATATGTCGACTGATGCGGCGAAAGCGTTTGCTCACCGCCACCACCAAAAACGTAATGACCGGGACTAACACCAAAAAGACAATCGCCAGCTTCCAGCTGGTATAAAACATCAGAATCAGCAAACCGATAATCGTAAACGTATCACGCACTACGACGGTGACCGCCTTGGTAGCCGCCTGGGCGACACGCTCTACGTCATAAATTAATTTTGAGGTTAATTGGCCGGAGGCATTGCGGTCATAAAATGCGGTGGGCAGGCGTATCAAATGGATAAACATCTGCTTGCGCATGTCGCGGATAATATTGCGCCCAACATGTTCCATACCGTAGGTGGCGACAAAACCCGCCAACCCACGGACGATAAAAATACCCATAAAAGCAAAGGGCAGCCAGCTAATAATGTCGGGGTCTTTTTCTACGAAACTGCCATCCAGCATGGGCTTTATGATCCAGGCCAGCCCTGCCTCCGTGCTGGCAACCACGGCCATGCCGATAATCGCCAGAATAAAAACAGAGGAATACTGCCAGGCGTAACCCAGCAAACGTTTATAAACCTGGGTGGGAGACATGGGCTCAGTCCTGGGTTTCACGCACAGCTTCACACACAATGAGCAAAAAAATCACTGCTCTTCTTCGGGGGTGCGCGTTGTGGCGAAGTTCAGGTGGACAAACCCGAGTCGGCTGGCGGCATCCATGACGGTTATCACCGACTGGTGCGGTGTTTTTGCATCAGCACTGAGGATGATCGGCGGGTCTTTGCGATCCCCTGCCACTTCTTGCATGGCCTTCATCAGGGTAGTCAGTTTGGTGTTGATTACCCGTTTGTTATTGACGTAATACGTTCCTTCGGCATCCACGGTCACCTGCATGACAAAATCGTCTGCTACTTTTTTGTCCGTCGTGGCCTGCGGCAGCATGATTTCAATTTCAGATTCACGCTCAAAGGTGGTGGATACCATAAAAAAGATCAACAGCAAAAACACCACGTCGATAAGTGGCGTGATGTTAACGTCCAGTATTTCTTTTTGCTTGGGTGAAATATTCACGATGGTTAACGGCTGGTTCAGCTTGTAGGAGGTATCGAGGTGGGCACAGCCACATCGGATTCACGATCACCGTGAATCACTTCCACCATTTTGATGGCTTCCTGCTCCATATACACGACTAAGCTGTCGATATGCCCACGGAAATAACGGTGCGCCATCAACGCGGGAATGGCCACCGACAGACCTGCCGCCGTGGTAATCAGCGCCTCGGAAATACCGCCTGCCAGCACTGCGGGGTTACCCACTCCTTGAGACGTAATCACGCTGAACACCTTGATCATGCCGATGACCGTGCCCAGCAGACCCAGCAGCGGTGTAATCGCGGCAATAGTGCCCAAACTGTTCATGTAACGCTCAAGCTCATGCACCACATGGCGGCCGGTTTCCTCGATGCTTTCTTTCATCACCTCGCGGCTGTTATTGACATTACTCAACCCCGAGGCCAGCAC
>QIGJ01000356.1 GCA_003229995.1 Gammaproteobacteria bacterium
CATTTTCTTGTTTATTTTCCGGCCTTCTGCGTTGCTACTACGGTCACATAGCTCACTATGCTCACTTCGCAGCGCCTTGAAGGCCGAAAAACACCCTGTGAAAATTTTGTTAAAATAATGATGCCCAGGCACTTAATGCCAATGCTGAGTTGCCAATTTTGAAAGACGCCTGCATACTCGCGTGCAAAATTAATCGCACTACTACATTAGTATAGATGTCCTATCATTCATTCTATGAAAATCCAACCTGTAATTCTTTCCGGTGGGGCTGGCGCTCGCCTTTGGCCGTTGTCGCGAGAGCAATACCCTAAACAGTTACTGGCATTTCAAGGTAAGTTCACTCTGTTGCAACAAACGGTTCAGCGTCTGGACGGTTTGTCGGCATGGGTGGGGCGGGTTGTCGAGCCAATGATTGTTTGTAACGAGCAGCATCGTTTTTTGGTGGCTGAGCAGTTGCGTGCAATTGGCCATAATTCTGCGGCGATTTTGCTGGAGCCTGAAGGCAGAAATACTGCCCCGGCATTGACGGTGGCGGCACTTGCCGCTCTCGACAAGGATGATGATCCTGTGTTGTTAGTTATGCCGGCAGATCATGTGATTGTGGATCCCGAGGCTTACCATGCGGCGGTGAAAGTGGCGGCCGAATTGGCGAACGAGGGTGCGCTGGTGACTTTTGGCATTGTGCCTACAGCACCCGAAACGGGTTTTGGTTATATCCGCAAAGGCAGCCCCATTAATGCTACCTCGTCGTACCGGTTAGACGCCTTCGTGGAAAAGCCTGATGCCGACACGGCTCAAGCTTACGTGGAGTCTGATGAATACCTGTGGAACAGTGGTATGTTTGTGATGCGTGCCTCGGTGTGGATTGAACAGCTGACACAGTTTCAACCACAAATAGTGGCTGCTTGCCGGGAGGCATTGGCGCAGGCTGCTGACGACTTGGATTTTTGTCGACTCGATGCCGATGCTTTCAGGGCTTGTCCCAATGATTCCATTGATTACGTGGTCATGGAAAGGTTGGGAGCGAACGCAGGTGGTGAGACGCTGGCAGCCGTCGTGCCGCTGGATGCCGGGTGGTCAGATTTGGGGGCATGGTCGGCAATTTGGGAGGCGGGTGAGCCTTGTGGTGATGGTAACGTCAGCAAAGGTGATGTGTTATCGCACAATTGCAGTAACAGCCTGTTTTACTCGGAACATCGATTGGTCGCTGGCGTTGGTCTGAACGATATTTTCGTGGTGGAAACGGCAGATGCAGTGATGGTGGCACACAAAGACCACGCTCAGGATGTGAAAAAAATCGTTGAGCAGCTTAAGGTCGATGGGCGTAGTGAACGCTTGGTGCATCGTCAGGTATATCGCCCCTGGGGTTCTTATGAGTGCATCGATGCTGGGGAGCGTTTTCAAGTGAAGCGTATTATTGTCAATTCGGGGGCAGCCCTTTCTTTGCAAATGCATCATCACCGCGCGGAGCATTGGATTGTGGTGAAGGGAACGGCCAGGGTCACTTGTGGTGACAAAGCGTTTCTTTTGTCGGAAAACCAATCGACCTATATTCCCATCGGCGAAAAACATCGGCTGGAGAATCCGGGTACGATGCCGTTGGAGATTATTGAAGTGCAGTCCGGTAGTTATCTGGGAGAAGATGATATTGTTCGCTTCGAGGATCGTTATGGCCGAAAAGGGGATGGCCGTGACGAGATGAATTGAAAAGTAATCGATCTGCGGGTAGAATGTCCGGTTCTTTTTGTCCACATATATCAATCAGTTATTAGAGAGTTAAGGAACACAAGCATAATGACGAATTCGCATTTATTTACCTCAGAATCTGTTTCCGAAGGGCATCCAGACAAGGTCGCTGACCAGATTTCTGATGCTATTCTTGACGCAATTTTTGAGCAGGACACAGCGGCTCGTGTCGCCTGTGAAACCATGGTCAATACCGGAATGGTGGTGATTTCCGGCGAAATAACCACCTCGGCCTGGGTCGATATGCAGGCAGTGGTGCGCGATACGGTGAAACGTATTGGCTACGACAGCTCCGACATGGGCTTCGATTACGCATCCTGCGCGGTGTTGACCTCCATTGACAAACAATCTGCGGATATTGCGATGGGCGTCGATGAAACTGATGCCCATGAGCAGGGTGCCGGTGATCAGGGGTTGATGTTTGGTTATGCCAGCAATGAGACCGATGTGCTGATGCCAGCACCGGTTACCTATGCCCACCGTCTGGTGAAGCGTCAGGCTGAAGTGCGCAAAAACAAGACCTTGCCCTGGTTACGTCCGGACGCAAAGAGTCAGGTCACCTTTCGCTACGAAGATAACAAGCCTGTGGGTATCGATGCTGTGGTGCTTTCTACCCAGCACAATGAGGATATTGATACTCCAGCTCTGCGTGAAGCGGTGATGGAAGAAATTATTAAGCCTGTATTGCCAGAAGAATGGTTGACGGCAGATACCCAATATCATATTAATCCCACCGGTCGTTTTGTCATTGGTGGTCCGGTGGGTGATTGTGGCCTTACCGGGCGCAAGATCATTGTTGACACTTACGGCGGCATGGCGCGTCACGGTGGTGGTGCCTTTTCCGGCAAAGATCCTTCTAAAGTGGATCGCTCTGCGGCTTATGCCGCCCGTTACGTCGCAAAAAATATCGTTGCTGCCGGTCTGGCTGATCGTTGCGAAATTCAGGTCTCGTATGCCATTGGTGTGGCAGAACCGACTTCGATCAGTGTTGAGACTTTTGGTTCTGGTAAGGTTGACGATAGCCGTATCGTGGAGCTGGTACGCGAATATTTTGATCTGCGCGCTGGCGGTCTGGTGAAAATGCTTGATCTGTTGCGTCCCATTTATAGCGCCACTGCGGCGTATGGCCATTTCGGTCGTGAAAATGAAGGTTTTCCCTGGGAAGTGACTGACAAGGCGGAAGTTTTGCGGGATGCCGCAGGCGTTTAATGGTTTAAAATGATGTGAAATACGCATTTCTTGAGGGGCGCTGCAGCGGGATTTCCCGCCAGGCTCAAGGGATGTAGTCAAAAGCAGGAACGGCGCTCATTCAACTTTTTATAGCTTGTATCCGATGTCGCATTTAATGTCAGACACGATGCAAAAAGGAGAATGAAATATGAACGCTGTTGTTGATTCCGGATTTACCGATTACAAAGTTGCCGATATCGGCTTGGCCGAATGGGGCCACAAAGAAATCGCTATTGCTGAAACTGAAATGCCGGGCCTGATGGCCCTGCGTGAAGAATTCGGGAAGGAGCAACCCCTCAAGGGTGCCCGTATCATGGGTAGCCTGCACATGACCATACAAACTGCTGTGCTTATTGAGACCCTGGTGATCTTGGGTGCTGAAGTGCGTTGGGTGTCGTGCAACATTTATTCCACACAGGACCATGCTGCTGCTGCCATTGCTGCCCAGGGCATTCCGGTTTATGCCTGGAAAGGTGAGAGCATCGAAGAATACTGGTGGTGTACCGAACAGGCTTTTGACTGGCCCGATGGCAAGTTACCCAACATGATTCTTGATGATGGTGGTGATGCCACGTTGCTGGTACACAAAGGTGTTGAGTTTGAAAAAGCCGGTGCTGTGCCGGATGCCAAAGACGGTGATAACGAAGAATATGTCGCCATTCTTGACGTGCTGCGCCGTAACCTGCCTGTGGACAATACCAAGTGGCAGAAAATGGCTGAAAGTATTCAGGGTGTGACCGAAGAAACAACGACGGGTGTGCATCGTCTTTATCAGATGGTGGAAGCGGGTGAGCTGTTATTCCCGGCGATGAATGTCAACGAGCTGTTATTCCCGGCGATGAATGTCAACGACTCGGTGACCAAATCCAAATTCGATAATCTGTATGGCTGTCGCGAATCCTTGTTGGACGGCATTAAACGTGCGACAGATGTCATGATCGCTGGCAAAATCTGCGTAGTGCTGGGTTACGGCGACGTGGGTAAGGCCGTGGCATGGGCGCTACCGTCTGGGTGACTGAGATTGATCCTATTTGTGCATTACAGGCCGCAATGGAAGGTTATCGCGTAATGGACATGAATGAAATTGCTGATCAGGGTGATATCTTTGTCACTACCACTGGCAATTTCGATCGATGTGATTGATCACGATCACATGGCCGCCATGAAAAATGAAGCCATTGTTTGTAACATTGGTCATTTTGACTCCGAGATTAACATCGCCTCACTGGAAAAGTACGAATGGGAAGAAATCAAGCCACAAGTGGACCACGTTACTTTCCCGGACGGCAAAAAAATCATCGTGCTGGCCAAAGGTCGCCTGGTGAACCTGGGTTGTGCGACTGGCCATCCCAGCTTTGTCATGTCCGCCTCGTTTACTAACCAGGTGCTGGCGCAAATTGAGTTTTTCGTCAGAGGTGACAATTATAAAAACGAAGTTTACGTGTTGCCCAAAACACTGGATGAAAAGGTCGCCCGCCTGCATCTGGAAAAAATCGGCGTGAATCTCACGACACTGTCACAGGAGCAGGCGGATTATATTAATGTGCCGGTGGAAGGGCCGTACAAGCCGGGGCATTATCGATATTGATCACGTTGTTTGTTGTCATTTCTGCGAATATGAGAATCCGGATCATAAACGCTTCCGGGTTTTCGTTTTTGCAGGAAAGGCAAGGAAGTGTAACAGGCTCGCCGTAAACAGAGACGCGAACACTTATGCGCCTTACCGAAGCACAAATAAAGATCATCAAAGAGCTGGTGTTGAAGTATTTTGGCAAGGATGCGAGTGTATTGTTATTTGGCTCAAGAGTGGATGATACTGCGCGGGGAGGAGATATCGATCTTTTTGTTGAAACGGTTGGCGCAACTCAACAGATATTGAAGGCCAGGATGGCTCTCTATGCAGAGTTGCAGAGGAAGTTAGGAGAGCAGCGTATTGATATTGTTGTTCATCGGGATGGCTCGTCTTTACAACCTGTTCACGAGGAAGCATTGCGCACTGGGGTACGTTTGTAGTGATTGATCGTAAGCAGGAAATGTTGATTCGGCTTGGTCAACTGCTGCGGCTTGTGGAAAAGGAAGATGTACACCTGCAAGGTGTACGACAGCGTTTGTTTGGAACGACTGAAATTCTGGATGAAGAATGGGTAGGCCACCTTGGGGTGAATCCAGTGGATATTGACCGACTGGAATCATTTGGTGCCAAATTTGCGCGAATGCAAGACACGATTATGGACAAGTTGTTGCCCCAGTTGTTAAAGGTTGCAGGGGAAAATCCTGGTACCGCCATTGATAATCTGGGTCGAGCAGAGCGCTTGAACTTGGTTGCTCGCGCTGATGACTGGATATCAATGCGTGAGTTACGCAATATGCTGGTGCATGAATATATTGAGTCACCTGCGGAAATGCTTGTGGCCTTGCAGCAGGCAAGAGATTTTACAGATCAGTTACATGGTACATTTTTAGCAATATCAAAATACGCTCAAAGCCATTTGAATGTTGGGAATGGACATTGAATATGGTTTTTCCAGAATTACAACAGGTGTTGAGTGTACAGCCAGATATTGAGCTGGCTGTACTTGTTGGCAGCCAGGCAGAGGAGTGTGCTCGTCCCGAAAGTGATTGGGACATCGCCATTCAATGGAAACGAGGCCTGTCATTGCTTGAGTCTCTGGGGAAAACCGAGACACTGCGCCGTTTGTTGGCAACCACATTAGCGGTTGAGGAAGACCGTATTGACCTGATCGATCTGCCAAGTGCAAAGCTTGCCATGCGTGCCGTGGTTGCTGAGGACGGTGTGCCATTGAAGGGCGAAAACAGCTTGGCCTGGAATCATTTTCTGGGACGAACGTGGCGTGAGCTGGAAACCTGGGAATGGGAAAAGCACCATGCGGCTTGATCTTTACCAAGCCGAGACTGCACAGGTTGCCGGAGAGCAAAGTTCCCTGCTTGACGAAGCCCGACAAAAATTACAGGCGGGAGAGAGACTCTCGCGCCTGGAAGAAAATGGCGTGCTGCATGCCTTGCAAATGCTGATTGAAAACGCCATTGGCAAGGCAAAACAGATACTTAAAGCGAAAGGTGAACCAGTACCTGTCTCTGCATATGATGCGCTGGCAGCATTGGCGCGCACTGGAGTGATTGGTGCTGAAGATTTGTCGGCCTGGAATGCCGCTATCGGATTGAGAAACCGCATAGTGCATGAATATATGAATATTGATGTGAGTCGTGTACTTGAGCTTGTTTGTGTGGATCAATACCGATTTGTTGTTGAATTTTTGTTGGCTTCGGTAAGCGATATATAACGAATAATGAGGGAAGAAACCCGGCGCTATGCCTAAATTTTATTGTCTAACATTATGCAATCACAAAAAACATACAAACCTGCTTTTAGCATTGAATTTTTCCCCCCCAAAACAGAAGAGGGGAAAATTAAACTGCGCAAAACCCGCGAAGCACTGGCCAGACTCAATCCGGCGTATATTTCGGTTACCTATGGTGCGGGCGGCAGCACCCAACAAGGTACGCTGGATACGGTACTGGAAATAAAAAATGCGGGCATTGATGCTGCACCGCACCTCACTTGTGTTGGTTCGACAAAAGAAAATATTCGGGAGCTTCTGCAGACCTATATCAACAATGGCATAAATCGTATTGTTGCGCTTCGTGGTGACATGCCCTCTGGCATGCATGAAATGGGTGAATTACGTTACGCGAATGAGCTGGTGGAGTTTATCCGTGCCGAGACAGGCGATCATTTCCACATTGAGGTGGCGGCCTACCCAGAAATTCATCCTCAGGCCAGGAGTGCCACGGCCGATTTAGCGCATTTCAAGCGCAAAGTTGATGCGGGTGCCAGCAGCGCCATCACTCAATATTTTTACAATGCAGATGCCTACTTTCGCTTCGTCGATGATTGCGAAAAGACGGGACTGGATATTCCCATTGTGCCGGGCATTATGCCCATTACCAATTATAAAAATCTGGCGCGTTTCTCGGACATGTGTGGTGCCGAAATTCCCCGCTGGCTGCGCAAACGTCTAGAGGACTTTGGCGACGATGCTGCTTCTCTGTGCGCCTTTGGTCAGCAGGTTGGCACGCAATTGGCCAAAACCTTACTCGAACAAGGAGCCCCGGGCCTGCATTTCTACAGCATGAACCGAGCCGATGCTACACAGGCTATTTGGCATGAATTACAGCTGAATAACTAAATTATCTGCGGAGGAGGAGTGTGCCTGCGTGTTCGTACCTGATGCCTATAGGCTGTCCGAGAATGAAAAACTTGCTGCGAAAAATCTATTTTGGCCCATTTTCGTCAAATATGCGCAATATTTGCCTCAAATGATCAAAAAAAGGGACTCAAAATGATTTTCCCTCACTATAATTCTCTAAGCTCGACAGATTCCTGGCGGTAAATATCTCCGTGTCATCCCCGGGAAATCGACTATATTTTGCGTACCTCTTAATCGATTCGATATAAAAACATAAAAGCAAAAACATGGCCCCGGCAACCTTATTCAGCAAGTATCGGTTGGTGATTCCCAAAGCTATCTGTGAGAAGCCCATCGTGCCCATTCCTTAGCTCTTGACCCCACAATCAATACAAGCTCTAATATGCTGATCGTTCATTTTATGAACATGTCCGGGCGGAATGGGTAGTGCCCCACCAGGAGAGAAACACAAATCCATGCCCCACGACGAAATTCACTATCGCATTTTTAAGTTTATCGAGGTTCAACCTGATATTAGTCAGCGCCAGCTTGCCAAGGCATTGGGAATTAGTCTGGGAAAGACTAATTACTGCCTCCGCGCACTCATTGACAAAGGGCAGGTGAAGGCCCGCAACTTCCAACGCAACCCCGGGAAGAGGAATTACGTTTATTTATTGACCCACAAGGGGATCGAGGAGAAAGCACAGCTCACAGCACGTTTTCTCGAACGTAAAATGGCTGAATACGAGTTGCTTAAAGTTGAAATCGAGCAACTGAAAGACGAGTTTGATGTGTTGGAAAACGTGAACCCGGATATGCAATCAGTGTTTGAGCATGGATGACCGGGTTACCGATATTGTCAGACTGGCAAGCAAAAATCTGCCAGGACTTATATCAATATACCGTTTTGGCTCATGGGGTACGCCGTATGCGCGCGCAGATAGCGACGTCGATTTGGCGGTACTTTTTCAGGGTGCAATGGACAGTGCTCATTTGTGGGACGTTGCGCAGAACATCGCCAGAGTCATCGGTAAAGATGTTGATCTGGTCGATCTTTTGCAAGCTTCGACGGTGATGCGAATGCAGGTAATTTCTACCGGCAAGCGCCTGTATTGCAGTGACCAAATGGTTTGTGAACAGTTCGAGGATTATGTCTACGTTGCTTACGCTCGTCTTAATGAAGAACGGCGGGACATATTGGAAGATATAAAGCAGCGTGGTACGGTTTATGGTTGATGACGTGTTGTTAAACAAGGTTGCTTCGATTGAACGTTGTTTGAAGCGGATTACTGATGAATATACTGGATACGAAGACGAGCTTGAAACCAATTATACCCGGCAGGATTCCATTGTCCTTAATTTGCAACGGGCTTGCGAAGCTGCAATCGATGCCGCCATGCACTTGGTCAGAACCAGAGAGCTTGGTATTCCCCAGGAAAGCCGTGATGCTTTTCGTATGTTGGAAGAAGCGGGTCTGTTGTCAGCTGAACTTAGCTTTCAGAAACGTAGCCGTGCATGATTATCAGAAATTGAATTTGGTGATTGTCCGCGCAATTCTCAAAGAGCGCCTGGAAGATTTTCGCCAATTTGCCAAAGTGATGGTGTCGATTTGATTTTGCAAACAAGCGTTATTCTCGTGGCGGGGGCTCAGAGGATAATAAAGTCTTGGCCACACCTGCTAAAACAGCGATGACAGACATTTAGATTATGCGACTGAAAGAACAGGAAAAAATTGCTATCACCGAAGCAATTCACAACGAAGACCCTACTGCGGATATCTACCTGTTTGGCTCGCAGCTGGATGATGGTCGTAAAGGCGGCGATATCGATCTCTATGTTGAAACGGATATTCGTGAAGAATTATTAAACCACAAAGCCCGTATGCTTCGGAAAATATGGGAACGTATTGGTGTGCAACGTATTGATATTATCCTCAAAACCCGGGGTACCCCTTTAAATGCTATCCATCGCCTGGCTAAAAAGACCGGAATTCAGTTATGACAAGCGATTTTATAGAAATCCTGCGGGAAAATCTTGAAGTAGCGGCTAGAATGCACCATCATCT
>QIGJ01000293.1 GCA_003229995.1 Gammaproteobacteria bacterium
GGGAATTTGTGCCGGGTACTGGGGCTTGAGTGTAAGTGGCAGGCCAGCAGCGACGAAAGTGACTTGATCGCAAAGGGTGGCCAACTGCTGATGCAGGCGACCGGTTTCGTCCACGAAACGGCGTGAGATTTCTCCCAGCGGAGTGATACCCAGACCGACTTCGTTACTGACCATAATAAGATGTCCTGGCAGTTGAGGCAGAGTCTGGAGCAGGGCGTCGCGCTGGCTGACGAATTGCTGATGGTCAGCGTCCTCGTTGCCCAGCAAATTGCTCAGCCACAGGGTGAGACAGTCCACCAATAGACAATGTTGTGGTGCGGCATGCGTCAAAAGTATATCCGCCAGCGCGACGGGTTCTTCCACCAGCGCCCAGTGCGGCGGACGCTCAGCGCGGTGCTGTTCGATACGTGAGGCCATTTCTGTATCGCCCGCCCGGGCCGTCGCGATAAACGTTACTGCCTTGCCGCTTGCCTGGGCACGCTGCAAAGCCAGTGCGCTTTTGCCTGAGCGTGCGCCACCGAGGATAAGTTCCGTGCTCATCGCGTCATACTACCGGTTGTTTTTGCATGAGATTAAAGGAGTGTGTGTTTTGAATTATGGTGATACAGAACATCCAGGGGGCAGTGCCGGAATAACCTTCTGTCGATGGTTGGCAGAGGGCGTATCAACTTCTCGTTTCATCCCATAAACGAAATACGGGACACCTGAAACAGGTATGTACTGTATGAGTTGAACCAGTGAGCGTCAAGCCGCTTCTCTGACCGGTTTTGGCTGTGTGTAGTGAGAGAGTGCTCTTAGGTTCTGGGCGCAAATGGCCGTAGAATGAGGATATGCATCGTATTTTAATCCTCAATGCCAAGGGTGGCTGTGGCAAGACCACGTTGGCCATCAATTTGGCCAGTTATTACGCGCAGCAGGGGCGGGTGACGGCACTGCTGGATTATGACCCGCAGGGTTCTAGCATGCGTTGGCTGAGTCTGCGTGATGCTGAACGTCCCGCGATTCATGGTATTGCGGCCTTTCAGCGCCGTCGTGATGTGACCCGGGCCTTTCAGATGCGTCTGCCTGTGGAGGCGGAGCGGGTGATTATGGATGTACCCGCCGGGGTGGCCGGGCTGGGGCTGGTGGAATACGTGCAGCGTGTGGATACCATTTTATTGCCGGTGCTGGCATCACCGATTGATATTCATGCTGCGGCTCACTTTATTCAGGATTTGTTACTGGTGGGCAAAGTTCGTACGGCCGGTACCCGACTTGCCGTGGTGGCCAACCGGGTGCGGGAAAATACGCTGATTTTCAGGGATTTGGAGCGTTTTCTCTCCAGCTTGAAGTTACCGTTGGTGGCGACGTTGCGCGACAGCCAGAATTACATCCGCGCTGCGGAGCAAGGGTTGGGGATTCATGAGCTGGAAGGCAGTCGTACGGCCCCGGATCGGGAGCGCTGGGAGCCGTTGGTGGAATGGCTGGATAAGGTGGCCGATGCGTTGCCGGGTCGACAGTTCTCGAATCAGCTTGCCGGAATAGTGCCGATTGGTGGTGCGGCCCGGTAATTTTTTATCTCGGCAACGCTCATTCGGGTAAAAACACCGGTTCATCTACAGCACTCATGTTTTAATAGACGCAGGAATCTCGCCTCGTAAAGTGATCATCGGCCAGCCTTTGGCGGTGGCATGGTCTGCCAATGTTGCGTCCGGGTCCACGGCGACAGGATAGGTGACCTGTTCCAGTAGCGGCAAATCATTGTGTGAATCACTGTAAAACCAGCTATTGGTCAGATTTTGCTGATTGTCGCGCAGCCAAGTTTTCAGCCGCTCCACCTTGCCTGCCTGAAAACAGGGCGTGCCGCTGACCTGTCCCGTGTAACGACCATCAATAATCTCCGGTTCCGTGGCGAGCAGGTTTTCTACCCCCAATGCAGTGGCAATGGGCTCGGTGATAAAACGGTTGGTGGCGGTGATAATCAGTAGAATATCACCCTGGGCACGGTGTTTTTCCAGCAACAGACGGGCAGCAGGCAACATCACCGGGGCGATGATTTCCTGCATAAACTGTTGGTGCAGGGCATCGAGTTTTTCACGGGAATGCTCGCTGAGTGGTTTCAGACTGAAGGCTAGAAATTCGAGAATGTCAAGTCTGCCGGTTTGATAATCTTCATAAAAGCGCTGATTTTCACGAGTGTAAAATTCGCCGTCCACCAGTCTCTGTTGCACCAGAAACCGGCCCCACAGATAGTCGCTGTCATCCCCCAGCAGGGTGTTGTCCAGATCAAAAATGGCCAGATTCATGGCGTAAATCCCCTGAATTGAGTGCGCACGTTGTAACGGGACACCATAATAACGAATGAATGTCACAGCGGGAAACTCACGCCGCTTGCGCGGTCAGTAGAGGATGTGGAACAATCTAGTCCGTTTTGAACTTAAGTTATTGATTGACTGATGATTGATTCTGAAGGATATCGGGCAAATGTAGGCATTATCCTGTGCAATGAGCAGGGTCGTTTGCTGTGGGCGCGTCGTATTGGGCAGGACGCTTGGCAGTTTCCGCAGGGGGGAATCAAAGTCAACGAAACGCGCAAAGAGGCATTGTTCCGCGAATTGCACGAAGAGGTAGGCTTGTCACCCAATCATGTCGAGCTGATAGGGTCAACCCGAAATTGGTTGCGATACGATTTGCCCAAACGATTTTTACGTCGTGGCAGTAAGCCACTGTGCATTGGTCAAAAACAAATATGGTATCTGTTGCGATTCATCGGCAAGGATGATGATGTGCGGCTGGATGTCAGTGCCGAGCCAGAGTTTGATGGCTGGCGTTGGGTGGATTATTGGTTTCCACTGGAAGAGGTGGTGCCATTTAAACGGGATGTTTATCGTAGGGCATTGAAAGAGCTTGAGCCTTTTCTGTTGTCTTTAAAACAAAATACAGCACAACAAACATTAAAAAAAATACCCGGGGCGATGGAGTATTAACACACCTGTGGAAGATTTCTACCGGTATCGCACCTCTGTGCAAGCCGGTTAATTCATTTTGTTTAATCTGAAGTAGCGCCCCTCAGGAGCCATGCATGCTGAATACGTTACGGCGTATTATCCAGGAAGTTACCACTGCCAGGGATCTGAATCAGGCATTGGAAGTGATTGTGTTGCGCGTCAAAAAAGCCATGGCTGTCGATGTGTGTTCAGTGTACATGACAGACAAAGTACAGAACGAAAATGTCTTGATGGCCAGTGATGGTTTGAATGATAAAGCAGTGGGTATGGTGCGCCTGAAAAGAAATCAGGGACTCATTGGACTGGTGGGTGAACGGGAAGAACTGGTGAATCTTGACGATGCTCCCATGCACCCACGTTATCAATATTTTCCCGAATCCGGTGAAGAACGTTATCACGCTTTTTTAGGTGTGCCGATTATTCATCATCGTGAGTTGCAGGGTGTGCTCGTGGTACAACGCCATAGCAAAAAATATTTCAGTGAAGACGAAGTGACTTTTCTGGTGACTATTGCCGCACAATTGGCTGGAGCTATTGCTCACGCTGAAGCCAGTGGTGGCATTGATGGTTTGCGCTCCAGTTCGCAAGAAGCTGTTCCTCTGCAAGGGCAACCGGGGGCACCCGGTGTTGCTATTGGCACGGCCGTCGTCAATTTTACAGCAACGAACCTGGAGGTCATCCCCGACCGTGTTGCCGATGATGTGAAAGCCGAAGTCAGTCTGTTTAAAAAAGCGGTCAAAGACGTGCG
This sequence comes from Gammaproteobacteria bacterium, assembly GCA_003229995.1. Taxonomy (GTDB): domain Bacteria; phylum Pseudomonadota; class Gammaproteobacteria; order SZUA-152; family SZUA-152; genus SZUA-152. Next base: position 3,736 of record QIGJ01000293.1, read on the forward strand.
CAATGACATCCAGTCCATGTTAAAACGCATGACCGAAGTATTGCCTGTTGAAGAGCGTGCATTGTTTGATGCTTATTTACTGATGCTGGAAGGCCCCGGTATTTCTGATGAAGTGATCCAGCGTATTAAACAGGGTAACTGGGCTGCCGGTGCCTTGCGTGAAACCATCGCTGAGCATATGCGTGCCTTTGATACCATGGAAGATGATTATCTGCGCGAACGTGCAGAAGATGTGCGCGACCTGGGTCGTCGTATTCTTGAAAAGCTACGCTCCCAGGAACCGCCAAAACCGAAAAAGTTTCCGATTCGTACTGTATTGGTGGGGAATGAAATTACCGCATCCATGCTGGCCGAAGTGCCGGTTAAACGTTTGGCGGGTGTGGTATCCCGGCGTGGCTCGCAAACTTCACATGTCGCCATACTGGCGCGTGCCATGGGTGTATCAGCCGTCATGGGTGTGGATGAATTGCCGGTGAGTCATATCGATGGCCGCAGCATTATTGTCGATGGTTATACTGGGCGCATTTTTATCAATCCGTCGCGTACGGTGCGGGGTGAATTCAAACACCTGTTGCGCGAAGAAGCAGAACTTTCAAAAGAGCTGCACGAATTGCGTGAAAAGCCTGCGATCACTCCTGACAATGTGGGCATTCCGCTGTACATCAACAGTGGCCTGTTGGCAGATGTGAAGCCTTCATTAAAAAGCGGTGCGGAAGGTATAGGGCTGTATCGTACTGAATTTCCTTTTATGGTGCGCGACCGTTTTCCCGGTGAAGATGAACAGTGCAAAATTTATCGGCAGGTGTTGAAAGCCTTTTCACCCGCGCCAGTGACACTGCGTACCCTGGATATTGGCGGCGATAAAATGCTGCCCTATTTTCCTATCGAAGAAGACAATCCGTTTCTGGGCTGGCGTGGTATCCGCCCGGAAATTTTTCTGGTGCAATTACGCGCCATGCTGCGTGCCAGTGTCGGCCTAAGCAATATGAATGTGTTACTGCCAATGATCAACAGTGTTGCGGAAGTGGATGATGCCTTGCGTCTGTTGCATCGTGCTTATCAAGAGTTGATTGATGTGGGGGTCAGTATCAAGATGCCTCATGTTGGTGTAATGATTGAAGTGCCATCGGCAGTGTATCAAGTGCGTGAACTGGCACGTCGGGTTAACTTTATTTCTGTAGGTACGAATGACCTCACACAATACCTGTTGGCAGTGGATCGTAATAATGCCCGTGTCGCTAATTTATATGATTCACTGCATCCTGCTGTATTGCGTGCCTTGCAGCAAATTGTGGACGGCGCAAAAGATGAAAAAACCCCGGTGAGTGTTTGTGGTGAAATGGCCGGTGACCCGGCAGCCGCTATTTTGTTGTTAGGTATGGGCATCGATAACCTCAGTATGAGTGCTGCCAATTTGCCACGGGTTAAATGGGTGATTCGTACTTTTACCCGGCGTAAAGCACGCATGTTGTTGAAAGAAGCACTGACTTTTGAGCATGCGCACCTGGTGCGTCATTTTCTGAATTCTGCATTGGAAAACGAAGGGCTGGGTGGGCTGGTGAG
>QIGJ01000350.1 GCA_003229995.1 Gammaproteobacteria bacterium
TTCATAATGTTTCAGCCGTGACGGGTGCCTGCATGATGATTTCACACAGCAAGTTTGACGCCATCAATGGTTTCGATGAAGAAAATTTCAAGATAGCATACAACGATGTGGATTTCTGTCTGCGTTTAAGAGAACAGGGCCTGCTGAATGTATTCACACCTTATGCCGAGCTGTATCACCATGAGTCAATATCAAGAGGATATGAGGATACCGATGAAAAGCAGCAGCGCTTCAGCGGTGAAAAGAAACGCCTTAAAGAAAGACATGCCGGTATATTTGAACAGGGCGACCCATACTACAACCCGAATCTGACACACGACCGTGAGGACTACAGCATCCGTTAAGCGGATGTAAACCTTGCTGTGAGTGCGCTAACTCAGACATTACCGAAAAAAATCTAGCCGGGTAGTGGTACGGCCAGGTTGATAAGTGGCTATGTAGATAGTAAAAGCTTGCTGCAAGCTGTCAGCGTTCTGGCAGGTGAAAAATTATCATCGTCGACTTTACTGCAGATGGCGACGCAGATTGACGATTGTTGTACTAAAACCAATCCCCGTTCCTGTCTGTTATCTGGATTTACTACACTGGTCAGGTTTCCGCCCAGTAGACAGAAAAAGGTGCTTACAGTTGAAACACGTGCTGAGTTTAAAGCAAATGAATACGAAACAATTGCAGAGAATTCAATTGAATTCATGCATGAAAACCCGGTCATCAAGGCCAGCATCTCTGCTTGCGAAGTCGTCATTTGCATGGCCTGCTGGGAGTCCGATGAAGACAATCTAAAACGTCAGATAGAATCCATCAAGGCACAGACACTCACTTCTTGACATTGTATTATCAATGATGATGCTTCTTCTGATGAGATCTGGAAACGTTATCAGGGAATCATTGGCAATGATGCACGTTTTAGCCTGTTCAGAAACGAGAAAAACCTTGGGTTTTACAGAAATTTTGAAGTTGCATTATCCAGAGTTCCGGAAGATGTCGACTACGTAGTCATATCCAATTTTCTGTATAATTGCTTTCAGGGGTTCCCATTGTGGACAGACAAGTACTTTATGTCGATACTTAGCCTTGTCCAATATAAAATGAGTCTGAAGGAGATGTGTATTTCTCTGAAGTTCCATGAACAGGATAATGCAAACTGGGAAAACACCCAGTTTACACTATCCAGCTCGGGGGCAAGCCCCCGAGATTTACGCTAGGCGGTTTTAAATAATATAGATGCAGAAACTTTTTTGGCATATAGAAAGGGGCTTTGGTGACACCGTTGAGCTAGGTAAGCGCCATGTTCGCGTGGTGAGTGGGTATTGTTTCCACATCACTGAGGCTATATCCAGTCTGTCTATTTTGATCGATGATACGGAAAGTATTGTAGACTGGATCCATGAAACACGTGACGATGTTTTTCATGCACACATGGGTATTGATGACAGTGGCTACAGTCGACTCTCCGGGTTCTGGGGCACAGTAGAGCTCGGACCCTGGCTTATAGGTAAGGCTGTTGCTGTAAAACTCAGGGTTATACTTGAGAACGGACAACTACATGATCTGGATATAGGCAAGACTCAATTTGTCGGATTAAACAGTCCAGAACATGACGATAAACCTGCATTTCTAGACAATATCGCACAAAAAGTCGATGTGGCCATATGTATGGCGGCGTACAAGCCTGACATCGATGCTTTCAGGCGCCAGGTAAAATCAATTATGGATCAGAGCCATGCAAACTGGGTATGTATTATTAATGATGATGCTTCACCGGCTGAACATTACAAACAGATGGTGGAAATATGCGCTGAAGACAAACGGTTTTATTTATTTCAAAACAGGGAGAATACGGGTTTTTACAGAAATTTCGAGCAATGTCTCAAACGCGTGCCAGACGGCATCGAGTATATAGCCCTGTCAGACCAGGATGACAGGTGGGACAAGGATAAACTAGAGTTGTTACGTGCCTCCATTGGGGACTCGGCATTGGTCTATTCCGACATGAGGATAGTGGACGAAAAGGGTGAAGTCATTTCAGACAGCTATTGGCAGGGACGAAAAAATAATTATAAGGATCTGGATGTGCTCCTTATTGCGAATACTGTAACGGGCGCAGCATCCATGTTTAAACGCTCATTGCTAAGCAAAATTCTGCCTTTTCCTGATCGCATTGGTGATCTCTTTCATGATCATTGGATAGCCTGTGTGGCGTTACTTAGTGGTGGCTTGTCATATATTAATAAGCCACTTTATGACTATATCCAGTATGACCGGAACGTTATTGGGCATTGTGATTTTGGCCACAGGAGTCTGGTAAAAAAGTTCGCCAGTATTTTTAAATGGATCGGGATTGTCGGCCGCGCCATCGGCAAGCGATTCACGGGTGCATCAGCTTCCGGCAAGTTTAAAAAAGACCTGCTCATGCTTCGTGATCGGCTACTGGCAATATACAACTATGAATATCGGAGAATTCAGTTGACTTCTATGCTGCTGCAACGTCGTTGCATGCCCACAGCAAGACAGCATGTGAAAGCGCTGAAATTGTTCGACGGCCGCCCCATGAGTGCTATGAGGTTACTCATGACCCATTTTTCAATCTGGGGACGACGTCATACAACAAATGATGCCGAGATACGATTGCTTGTATCTTGTATCATGTATTACGTGAATAAGTTTGTTATGCGGGTATTGCGGGCACCACTGCAACGACGCGTGTTGGCACGGAAGCAGATGAATGCGCAAAACAACATTAAAAGGGTGCAATTTCTGGAAAATAAGATTGCTCCACTCACGCTCAATATCACCAGGGAGGAACCGGAGAGGGTAAATATTATCGTGCCAGAGGTGCGTTTTGATGCGCTATTTGGCGGTTATATCGGGAAATTTAACCTGGCAAAAAGGCTCTATGAAGTCGGTTGCCGCGTCAGAATGATAATTGTGGACAAGTGCGACTATGACCCGGATCGCTGGCGCGTTGAGATCCAGCAGCTCGCCGGATTGCAGGGGCTATTTGCACAAGTAGAATTCGTTTACTGCCATGATCGTAGTGTGCCGATAAATGTTAACAGGCGTGACATTATGGTGGCCACTACATGGTGGACAGCATATATAGCATATAGGGCTGTGAGTGAAATGGAGACAACCCGGTTTCTCTATCTTATACAGGAATTCGAACCCTTTACATTCCCAATGGGATCCTATTATGCATTGGCAGAGCAATCCTACGCACTGCCCCATAATGCACTGTTTTCAACAAAATTACTCGATGAATATTTTCAGCAAAACCAGTACGGCGTTTACTCTCCAAATGGACGCGCCAGCAAAATGCGATCATTGTATTTCAATAATGCTATATTAACATTTAGTGTGGATCAGGAAAAGATTTCAAATAGAGACATACAACGGCTTATATTTTATGCACGTTCAGATGATCATGCCGCACGAAATATGTTTGAGATAGGTTTGCTTGCACTTAAGCAATGCATTGAAGAAGGCGTGTTCAATAATAACCAATGGGAATTTTGGGCGATGGGCACAGCCTATGGTGATATGCCAATCGCTGAGGGGCACCACATAAAGATGATTGGCAAGCTCGCTCTGGATACTTATCAATCTTTGCTGCCAAGTTTTGACCTGGGTTTAAGCCTTATGTACACGCCACATCCGAGTCTGGTCCCAATCGAAATGGCAGCGGCAGGTTTGGTTGTAGTGAGCAGTGAGTGTCTGAACAAAAATGAAGCATCTTTGCAACAAATATCGAACAACATTCTTGCAGGACAGCCAACTGTCGTTGGCATTAAAGAAGCGATAAAACGGGCCGTAGCCAGGGTGCCAGATTATGAATACAGGGTGGCCTCGTCCGTGGTGGATTGGCCTACAGACTGGAATGAAACATTTTCCGACGATCTTTTGGGTGAGCTTTTAGGCTGGTACAAAACATCTAAAACACAAACATAACATCTGTATAGGGTGGCGCATAGCAAGTGAGAATATAGACAGCTTGTCAGTATTCAGGGTAGAACTGATATAATACCCGATTTCATTTCAGTGTCACACTGCCTATCCTTATACAGGCTGCTTATTCCAGAGCATCCAATAATGAATAAGACTTTAAAAACCTGAGGCAGCTATGAGCGATGAAAATATTGTGGAATTAACAATTGTTTTGCCCGTATTTAATGAAGAAGAAAATGTTGTGCCACTCTGTGAAGAATTAACAGGTGTGCTGGAGAATTCAGCTACCGCCAGGCCCAGATCTCCGTGCGCCGACGAGGCGCATTCAGTTTTTCGGTGGCTATATTGCCAAATTTAATTTCGCCCGCAAGCTACTGGAAAATGGCAACAGGGTTCGTATTATAACAATGGATCGTTGTTACACCAAACGTGAGGACTGGCCTGCGGTAGTTCAAAAATATCAGGGTTTAGAGGGTATCTTTGACAACATAGAAGTCGCCTCGGTATTCGGTAGACAAGAACAGCTATTGTTTCACCCGGACGATGTACTGATGGCAACGACATGGTGGACAGCCCATATTGTGAACCAGTGGTATCGGTGCCAGTCATAATGATATGCAGCTGCCGGATGGACGGCTTCTGAAAATGATTGGCAAACTTGGTCTAAAAGAATACCGTGAA
>QIGJ01000387.1 GCA_003229995.1 Gammaproteobacteria bacterium
ATGCGTGACAACGAAGTCATCACTGCCGCCAATGAACATGGCATCGCCATGGTATTCACAGGCATGCGGCATTTCCGGCATTAATCAAACATTAGGAATGGGCACGGAATAACTTCCCTGTTTTGCAGCCCGTCTTCGCTCGTGCTTCAATCACAAAAACTTGAAATAGAGCGCACTTTTTTTGTTCGGCAACTGCTCCTGCGTTGCTCTACCTCCTGCATCCATGCAGTCGTCAATCAGAACGAACAAATACGCACTAAATCCAGGCACCAAACAGGGGGGGGTTATTTCGTGCACGTTCCTAAGGTGGAAATAAACAACTCCGCAGCAAGCTGCGGGGAATTAAACCCAAAGAGATTAATGCGGTTTTTTGTTTTCTTCCTCAAACGCAACAACGTATTTTTCAACATATTGTCCGGCCAACAGCTCAGCTTCTTTTAATTGTGTACCGCTTAATTGCTGCAAGGCATGATCGCGACTTTGTTCTGCAACCTTATCACCTTGTCTCGTTGCGGCATTCAACCAAGCGTAGGCCTGCACATCATCCTGCTCCACACCCTGTCCTTTGCCATACATCAAACCCAGGTTACGCTGCGCCTCGATGTTGCCTTGCTCTGCTGCTTTACGCCACAGTGATATAGCCATGGCCCTATTTTGTACAACGCCTTTGCCTCGAAAATAAAGCCCGGCAAGCGCTGCTTGTGATCGACCGTCTCCCTGCTCTGCAAGTTTTTGCCACCAACGGGCGGCTTCAGCAAAATCCTGTGTCACCCCTTGGCCATAAGCATACATCTGCGCCAGATTAATTTGTGCGGTAATGTTTCCCTCGTCGGCTGCTTTGCGATACCAGTATGCGGCTTTTTCATAATCCCGCTGACGCCCCTGGCCGTCATAATACATCCAGGCCAGCGCCTGCTGGGCACGTACATCATCCTGCTCTGCCAACATCGAAAACACCCTAAATGCCTCGACAAAATTTCCATCATTGACCGCAGCCACTGCCTCATCAAAATCACATCAAAAAACCGGTGATCATTCTGCGCCACATAAATTTTATTTCCCAAATTCCCAAAACGTCATTTTACGCAAAAATTACCCATACTGAAAATACCCACCTGTATTCATACCTGGCTTCCCTGGTCCCGTCATTTCACCTCACCACGAAAAAATAGAAAGCTCTGTATACAGGGAAAAAGGGGTGACAATAAGGTTTCAAGTACACGATTTGTTGTGGAAACCAGCGGGGATGCTTGTCCGGTTTGTTTTCGTAGATCACCCAACACAAGGGCAGTGCATACTCATGATCGAGCAGTCTATCAGGGTTGTGGGGATATTTTCATATCATTTTTGGAATAAACCTGCGGGGTATTAAACCCAAAGAGATTAAACAATTCCGCCAATAATGGTATGGTGCAGACTTGTCATCACACGCCAACAAAATGACCATTCCATTGCGCACTTTAATTCACAATGCACTGCCTGCTTGGCTATTGATTTTTTGTGTGATTGTCTTCGCCAGCGGCCTTGGTGGCGATTTTGTCATGGATGACTGGCCCGTCATCAAAGAAAACAGCAAAATAACCGACACAAAATATATTCCGGATTATTTTACCCGTGGCGTCTGGGCCAATACCGATTTAGCAGAAGAGACAGGAATCGGAGGCCATAGCCTTTATCGTCCCATATTTTTACTGACGCTGAATCTCTCCTATCAGCTCTGGGGAGACAATCCTCTGGGCTACCACGCACTCAACCTGACGCTGCACAGCATCAACACCCTCCTGGTGTATTTTTTAATTCTTGGTTTTCTGTCACCGGCCTACCGCATGGTTGCAGGCATGAGTGCCGCCATTTTTGCCGTACACCCCGTACATGTGGAATCGGTTGCCTGGATTGCAGGAATGACCGATCCTCTGGTCTCATTTTTTTTACTCAGCGGCTTTTTGTTACACCGTCGCGGGTATCAACCCGCATCCCGACCCAAAAAATCAGGGTATGCCATCGGTGCTTCACTGTGCTTTGCGCTGGCACTGCTCTCTAAAGAAACGGCGATATTTTTCCCGCTGATACTGATTATTTACGATGTATTATTTCAGCGCAGCACCTTGCGTTCAAAACCTTTCATCGCACGTTATCTGACCTATGCTGCACTTTTGCTGATCTATTTTGTACTGCGCAGCAACGCATTGGACGGGGGCGATGCACAACAATCCGGCGCATGGGCACGCATCAACTTTCAAAATTTTCCGGTATTGCTGGCATTTTTTACCCATTATATTCAGTTGCTCGTTTTCCCCTCACCATTGGAATATTATTATTCTCCCCCCACCACAGGCATGTTGACGCTTATTACAGGTGGCCTCTTTTTTATCGGCGCATTATTTTATCTGCCACGCGCCCTTCGCCAGCAACACGGTCTGTATGTGCTGGCTGTTGCATGGGTCGTAATCACGCTGTTACCCGCCCTGCCCATTGCCCTGTTTGATGAGCCGGTATTTGCACAGCGTGTACTGTATTTACCGTCGGTCGGTTTCGCCATGCTCATCGCCTGGGCCATACGACAGGCACAACAACGTAGCCATACTATCGGCGCTGTCGTAAAAACTGTGGCCATCGTATTTTTGATTTCCTTTTCAATCGCATCCATGACAGAAATAGCCGACTGGGAAAATGACACGGTGTTTTACACTCAGGCGATGAAAACCAATCCTGATTCTTTCAAGCCTGTTGCCGGTCTGGCAGCCGCTTATGCGCGCAATACAGACCAAGACACTGAAGCAATTACCGGTCTCTATTTAAAGGCCGCTGAGCTTGCCTCTCGCGAAACCGACAAAATCAGCTTTCAGGAAAATGCAGCGCGTATTCATGGGCAAAGCGGAAACACCCGCGAAAGCGAACAGCTTTATCATGACATTGTGCGCCGTATGCCAAAGCGCTCATCCGCCTGGGTAGGTCTGGGCAACAACGCCCTCGCCCGAGGAGAACAACAACAAGCGCTAAGGTTTTATCAACGCGCCTATGAGACTGACTCGAATAACCGTATCGCCAGCCATAATCTTGCCTTGGTCTATCAACAACTGGGCAGATTGGAACGTGCTGCTTTTTTTCGGCGTTTAGCTCAAAACCCACCAGCGACACAATAAAACAGAAGTGTCACACCGAATCAGCGCTTTTGCTTTGATATACCCGTAGCGTTTGGGATTTAGGTTTAAATGTGCATCATATTTATTTCGTGGCCAGGCAAAATGACGCGGAATAGTCGTTCTATTGCGGAATCAATAGGGCGTGCAGTTAGACCTAAATCTCAATCGCTACGGGTATATCGCTTGTTGTCAATACACGCAGCGGTTTTACGATAGTAAAACACCGACTAAAAATCGATATAATAACGATTTAGCGCTTAATTTATCATGCTCTCCGAAACCGACATTCTCGCCCTGTGGACCACGCTCAAGCTGGCCGGGCTGACTACGATCATCCTGTTATTGCTGGGTACACCTCTGGCCTGGTGGCTGGCACACAGTCGTTTTCGCTACAAAGTGATTGTTGAGGCACTGGTCGCACTGCCACTCATCCTGCCACCCACGGTGCTGGGTTTTTATCTGCTTATCATGCTTGGCCCCAATGGCCCTCTGGGCCCGCTCATGCAAAGCCTTGGCATCCAGTCTCTGGCATTTACCTTCACGGGGCTGGTTATCGGTTCGGTGTTTTATTCACTGCCGTTCGTCGTGCAGCCTTTACAAAATGCCTTCGCTGCCATCGGCCGTCGCCCGCTGGAAGTGGCTGCCACTTTGCGTGCCCGACCCATGGATCAATTTTTCAGTGTTGTATTACCGCTGGCAAGGCCCGGTTATATCACCGCTGCGGTGCTCGGCTTTGCTCACACGGTGGGAGAGTTTGGTGTGGTGTTAATGATCGGCGGCAACATTCCCGGCGAAACCCAGGTACTGTCTATCGCTATTTATGATCATGTTGAAGCGCTGGAATACGGGCAGGCTCATGTGCTATCTGGCGGTTTGCTATTACTGTCGTTTATCTTGTTACTGACTGTTTATACATTGAACCGTCGTTACCGGCTAACATCCACATGACGATTGAAGCACAACTGCATTTAAAGCGCGACAACTTCACATTAGACGCCATGTTCTGTGTGCCGTCGCATGGCATTACTGCTCTGTTCGGCCCCTCGGGTTGTGGCAAAACCACGCTGTTACGTGCCATTGCCGGACTGGAAAAAGAGACACGCGGCCGGTTTGTCATCGGCGATACGGTGTGGCAAGACGAAACACGTTGCTTGCCTACTCACCAACGCGAACTGGGCTATGTCTTTCAGGAGGCCAGTTTGTTTGAGCACCTTTCTGTACGACAAAACCTGGAATATGGTCTCAAACGACTGCCTGTGGAAACACCACGTTTTGATTTTGATCAGGCGGTAACACTACTGGATCTCGCCGCGTTACTACCGCGTCAACCTGCCCGGTTGTCCGGTGGCGAGCGCCAGCGGGTCGCCATCGCTCGCGCCCTGCTCAGCAGCCCACAACTGTTGCTAATGGACGAACCACTGGCGGCACTGGACCAGCAGCGCAAACGGGAAATTCTGCCCTTTTTTGCACGCCTGCACAGCGAGCTGGATATTCCCATGCTGTATGTCAGCCACGCAGCCGATGAAGTGGCACGTCTGGCCGACCATCTGGTATTACTCAACGACGGTCGTGTACAGGCCAGTGGGCCCATTGCGGAAATGCTCACCCGTGCCGACTTGCCGTTGGCCCATGATCATGATGCAGCCGCCATTATCGAGGCCACCGTGTCTGGCCATGATACACAATTTGGTCTGACCCAATTGACCTTTCCGGGCGGTCAGCTCAGTGTGCCACAGCCTGGTTCAGGCAGTGGGTTACCCATAGGGCAGGCTGTTCGCTTGCGGGTGCTGGCGCGCGATGTCAGCCTCACTCTGAAGCAGCAGACCGGCACCAGCATTCTGAACATCGTACCCGTTACCATCACCGCGCTAAACGCAGAAAACGCGGAAAACGTCATACAACCCACAGCACAATTATTAGTGCAACTTGATGTCAACGGCGTGCCACTGCTCGCCCGCATTACCCGCAAATCCGCTATGGCATTGGCACTTGAATCCGGCAAAGCCGTCTTTGCACAAATCAAAGCCATCGCCTTGCTGGACTGATTATTCATATCATTCCACTCAGGGCGTGTTTTCAGACGCCTTTTTGGGTATCATAGCCGCCCTCTGACATGAACCGGATCATCGGTATCACGTCAAACCGTTTTATGGTGACCCGTGTTGGTCCCCTCGCAACGATAAATTGTGAACCCCGTCAGACCTGGAAGGGAGCAGCGGCAGCAGTGGATTCGTGTGCCGGGGTGTGGCTGGTGCGGGTTGCCACCCTAATCTCAGCGGCGAGATATCGTTTCTCTTCTCTTCATAGCGTTAGACACCCGATAAGGAATGGGCACGCAATAACTTCCCGGTTTAGCGCCCGGATTTAGTCCGTATTGGTTCGTTCTAATTGAACAAAAGTGCAGGAATAGTCGTTCTATTTCGAGCTTTTGTGATTGAAGAACGGGCGAAGACGGGCTGAAGGCGTGCCCATTCCTAACCCACCCGGCATATAAACAAACCGAACAAACTGGGTCAGCGGCGCTTAAAGTATTGTGGTGCTACGCGTTGGGTCTGGTGAGGTGCCGTTTATCTAAAGCAATAACAACCCCACAGCAAACTATCTCGCTACGCGAAGCGGAGTATTAGACTGCCCGTTCAAACGCATACGCGTTTGAAAAAAACTTACGCAGCAAGCTGCGGGGAATTCAACCCAAAGAGGTTAAAAGCATAGTATTGGCTGGCGGATGTGTTACCTGTACAACCGCCAGCCACACAAAACATTCTACATCGAGTATCGTAAAAATACGTCTGATACAGCAATGATTATCACATTGTCCGCATAATCATTACCATCCATACCCACTGCCGTAGCCACTACCGTAGCCATACCTGTATCCATACCCGTGTTTGTCTTCTTTATGAACCAGCGGTACTGTCACCGGAATTGCGCCACGGGTAAGCGTCACGATCCCCTCACTAAGAGGACTCGTAAAGGTAGAGGACGGATCGTTGGGATCGATGAAGGTCACTACTGTTGATGGTGTACCCGGTACGGCACCATAAACATTACCATCTATATGGCTACCGATATCCAGCAGCAGCAATTGCGCACCATTTGGCTGGGTATCCATCGGGCAATAACTGAGTGTACGCGTAAATTTCGCAGCACCATGTGCATTTGCAACGACAACATTTGGCACACCACCAAAAGGCGTCGGAACAGGCATTGGCTCAGTCGCACCAGGTGGTGTCGCAAGCCATATGGCCCAGATGGTCAGCAACTCATGAGGCTGATAATTGCGCAACCTGATGTCAACGTGCGCAGATCCGTCAGCGTAGCATTTGACTTTCATTTTACCTTTAACTCCGCGAAATTCACCGAGCGTTAGCGGCTGGTTTGTCGCACTATTGGTGGGAGGAAACGGTGGTACAACAGAATTTTCGGGCGGTAATGTAAGCCGGGTTCCATCTGGTGCGGCGGTTTTGGGTATTTCATTGGTGCGCAGATTTCTCAATCGTGAATCCGGTTCCGGTGCTCCCAACAACGCAAGAAACTCCAGATTGGATGTGGTGGCGACATGCTCCCCCAGGTTGGTTTCGCAGTCGCTTTGCTGAAGTTTAATCGCATCACGCTCGTCTCCTTGTGCTGGTGCATTCGGGTTATACAAACCAATGGTATCAAAACGCAAACCAGCCGGCAGCGGTGCAGGCAAACTGAACACCGGCATATCACAGTCAGTATTGAATCCGGTCGTTGGATGTAATTTCTTGACCCAGACACGCACATCTCCTGCAATAGAAGCAGTCGGCAACATAACGGCTGTCGCTAATAAAACAACCGGCACATGAATGAATAATTTACGTCTTATATTAACAGATAACATCTTTCTCTCCTTGATGTAGTTATAACCTTTATATCCAAAGCGATCAGAATCCGGAGTTATGCTCAGGAGCATTAACGTCGATCAATACAGCCATACGCAACATTGCTTGTTAACGTTATCTGACATGATTCTGTCAATACCGCATGATGAAAATTGCGGCGAATGGTTAACAGATTGCGCATTGTTTGCAGCGATCCCTTCGTCTTTTCACCCATCGTATGCTATCCATAATTCAGAAATACGCAATCTGTGTAACTTATCCATTCTTGCTCTTTTTCTTTATGATTTTTTTCTTTAAAGACAATCACATCCCAACCGACAGTTGAATAGTGTATTATTTGTGTGGTTATACTCTGTTGATGAGTGGCAATGAAACAATGTGTATAAATTTCATATAAATTGAGTTTTGTTTGAATCTTGTAATTGAAAAATGTTCAAATCAAACACTGATCATCGGAACGCTATTATTAACTGATGTTACGCAGCCGCGTTTTTGAGCAGCTGCAACTCCTCGAAAGCCAATCTGATCGCTTTGATGTAGAGTTGGTTCTTTAAACTTTAAAGCAACCGTATTGATGCCATGGCGGCGTTAAAATGGCTTGTAATATATACCCATGGCGATTGAGATTTAGGGTCACTGCACGCTCTCTTTGCTGTGTTGTTGTCCTCGCAATAGACCGGCTATTATTCGTCATTCCACCTTACCATGAAATAAATAGGACGCACACTGAACGCCTAAATCTCAAACGCTACGGGTATATAACAGTCAACCCAATTGCTCGACCACCCGTCGATACTACCGCAACAGCGCCAGAGGCTGGAAGTGCCACAGCCCCCCAAGGACAAGGTCGCCCCGGCTCGTTGCTTTTTATCTCTCTTTATATGCCCATTATCCTCATCCTTTGCGCGCTCTGCGTTGGACTTTCATTTATTCCGGATCAGTCAGCATACGCATGAAAAAAGGGTGATTCAGCCCTTAATTCACATGTAAGGAAGGGTGGACTTTTCCAATCGCACCAAGCTGTATACACTGCAAGACGATTTACACCGTTTTGCACCATCCTTTTGCATCATAAATGAGGTTAACAATGCGCCAATACCATGCGATACTCAGATACCCGCACAGTTTCTACCTAGCCACGCTGCTGTTCGCCCTGCTGGGTCTGAGTGCCTGCGCCACGACGCCTGCTCCGGACAAAATGACAGATAGCACAACCGCAAGCGACACCACCTCGCAAACGGTCACACAAATACCTGATACTCCACAGAACGACGATATTGTCACCGCCGAACCAACAGGCATTGAACCTTCCGCGACAGAACCCACCATGAGCGAACCTGAACCTGTCATGCAAGAGCCTGTCACACCCCTCGCAAAAACCAAACCCGTCTCCATTGACATTTCCTGTAAAAACTCGCCCTACAGCAAGTATGAAAAACAGTCACGCGCCAGTATTGCCAAGGGATTGAGTGCAACCACTGCGGGTACTTACGGTGTCGGTTTTCGTCATCTCCAGGAACACAAAAAATGGAGCGAAACCCATAACGCACTGTTCAGCGCCGTTAATCAGGCCTGCGCCACATTGAGCAAATGTGCAAAACAGCACCCAAAAGACAAAACAACACAATGTGCAAAACAAGCCAAACAGTTTGACGGATGGCAAAACCTCGCAGCCCGCTTCGCAGAAAAGGCAAAGCAAAGCGAAACCACACAACCACCGAAAATCTGTTCCTTCACGGCAAACCTTGATGATGCTGCCAATTGCTTTCATGCCCTGGCTGACAACATCGATAACACCTGTACCACCAGCGACTGCAAAGAAGTCAGCAACTGCTGGCAAAGCATCGGTTTCCTGCATGGTGCGATCAACCAGGCCTCTTCTGCCTGCGTGTTTGTACGTACACCGTTAGCTGAATGTCATGGTTATGTAACAGCCACTCAGCGACGCAAAGACAAGTTTGAACGCTGCGTGCAGATGCAGAAAGGCCTCAATACACTCATCATTCCTGTGCTATAGGAGTACTACGCAGATGTTGACGAGACGTGCGCAAGAAAAATTTACCGCCCTGAAACACCATAATCGATAACTGATTGTGTTCTTGCTTTTATTTTATCGGCGTACGCCTGTCCATTCTTTGCGTTAATGACTGTTTGATACTCTTCTTTAACGGTGGCTTTCTCAACATCGGTGAGCTTGTCCCACTCTGCTTTGGTGTGACCGAAATAAACCGTTGAACATCCCTGTAACAAAACAACGATGACAAGAACTGATGAGCAATATTTAAGCATTTTCAGGGTTATTCGAAATAATTTATAAGTCTATGTTCTATGTTACCAACATCTGTCTTGTAAAATGAACTAAAAGAGGTTTACATCCCCGAACAAGCGTTCCAATACCTGTATGTTGTCGTGGTACTGATAAGTGCGTGTTATAAAAACACAGAAATCGCAGAAATGCAAAGGGCATAAAGTGTTTAGGAATGGAACACAATAACTTATTACGAGTGGCGCTCTGATTGGCTCCGTATTCGTTTATTCCTACCTGGGAAATATTAATTCAGAAAGCTCATTCTGAACCTTACTGACATATATTTTTTCAGAAAACTTTTCATGAATCATATCCTCACCCTTTAAACCCATATCTGACCTTAGTTTATTTGATGATGCAAGACGTTGCATATACCCTATTAATTCATCTTTGTTATTTTCTTTAAATAAAAACCCGGTTCGATTATGTATTATAGTTTCCTTTATTCCGGTTTCATCGGTACCGATATTCGGTAACCCACAAGCTGATGCCTGTAATAATACCAAACCCAATCCTTCTTCATTTGAGGCCAATATATTGACATCAATAACGTGTAACAAATACTCTGCCACACTATCGACATAACCTAAAAATAGTATCGAATCTGTCAAACCTCTTTCTTTTACGATAGTCAGATATTTTTCTTTTGCTGGATCCTCTCCAATAAATACAAGCTTAACGTTAGAGTTTGTCTTCTTAACTTCTTCAAAAGCATCCACTAATAATCCAACACCTTTATATTCCTCTACAAAACCAACTTGAGAAAATACGACATCACTGGAAGCGATACCTAACACATTCCTATATCGACATTCCCTTTTATTTTTTTTGCATATACATCTACATTATCTATGCCAAGGTAAATAACCTTACCTTCCAGATTAGCTTTATATTTAGAATGATTTGCAGTGAATTTACTGGGGAAAAATACTTTATCGGCTAATTTCACAAGCCAAATATAATAATATCTTTTGGGTGCTGGATGATGAAACTGACAAACAAGGGGAACTTTTATTATTTTCTTAAGTGGGACAGCCAACTGGCAAGGCCTTCCTCCACTGGCATAGAGCAAATCTACTTTTAATCTCTTGCAAAGATTTAACAGCCACCGAAAAGCACGAATATACTGAAAAAACGGAAACGATAAATAACTACCTTCAAACATAAACTCAGGAAATTTTCGTAAATAACATTCAACATCAATTGACTTCAATGCGGCTAAAAAAACCTCACTATCACAAATGACAACCGGATAAAAAACATCTCTATCCAGACTTTTAAGTACGGTAATAAGCGTGAACTCTGTTCCTCTTATTTGGTTTCCACCGCTATGCAAAAACAAAATATTTTTTTCATTTATGTTTTATCGCTGTAAAAAATACAATGAAATACCTTACAGAAATTTTCGAAACAATCAATCCAGAGAGATTAAATAAAATGTGGAATAAAATCGAATCCACCAAGGAAATATAACAATATATTCTTCTCTAACTCAAGGAAGTATTAAAATTAACCCAATATGCTACAGAAGGTCTACAACAATATTCACTTATAAATTACCGGTTAAAACGACTGGGTGAAAAAAACCGGCATACTCCAAAAAATTATGCACCTAATATAAACACCCATAAATTTGATCAATATACATACGACAACATTTTTGCAAAACCATTCGCATTCTGCAACTACTGAAAAAAATTACCGCCAATTCCAGATAAAGCGCTCATATAATATATTGTTTTTATTGATCTAATATAATTTCATTATCGGATGGCACGGTCTCTGCTCTACCTTCCTCGCAACAATCAAACTATTTTTGGAGATGGTAATGAACCTTGAATGTATCAACACGCCCGATGGTGATCTAGTCGTCAAGCTGTGTGGTGAGATGGATGCCCTGGGTTGCACAAAGATACGTACCGAACTGGAACAGATAACGGATACCAAAAATATCAATGTATCTCTCGATCTAAGCCAGGTAAACTTTCTCGACTCTTCTGGTATTGGCGCTATTGTTTTCCTGTATAAGCGCCTTAAAGCCCAGGGGCGCACACTGATTATTGTCGGCGTGCAAGGTCAACCTCAGGAGCTGATGAAACTACTGCGTATCGATAGGGCTATCCCGGTCAGTGTAGTGCCGATTAGTGAATTATATGACACCATTCCTTTACAGAAAGCGCACTAATGCGCCAGTTAAATATAAGTGTTGTTTTTTCCACCTTGCTTGTGCTTGGTGGATGTGTAAACTGGCCTGCCGGGGATCATGGCGGTATGGCTGAACACTATCAGGAAGCACTAACACCTGTTATGCCAGACCAACCTTTAGGCCCGGAGCACGGCTTGCGCTTCGATCTGGACTTGGCCCGACAGCACCTGGATATACTCATACTGGAAGGTGCGGAATTGTGTTTTCCGGCAACGGTGATACAAGCCAGACAACGCCAAAATGATATCACCCGCGAGCTTTACGGCAATCTTGATTTTGATGCCGCCAATAACCTGATTGTGCAACGCAAATTGCTGGCGCGCCTGGAACGTCAACTCGACTATGTAAAACAACAGAATGTTTGTATCCTGCCCATGACGGTGAACCAGGAAAAACCTGGCGATATTGGCAAGCGTATCTATGATTTATTAAATGGTGACAATCAGTTTTCCCCCGATTCATCTGAACTCAATCCCAAGTATGTCGGCCAACTGGCTGAGGCTGCTCAACT
>QIGJ01000323.1 GCA_003229995.1 Gammaproteobacteria bacterium
GGCATTCCTACCTCTTCAATCAGATCCAGCGTTGCGTCCCGCTGCCTGCCCAGTGCTGACATGGGCACATCGGCAACCCGGTAACTGTCCGCAGCAGGAATCACCGGGCTGGCGGCGACGCCCGTACGGGCAGGGTATTCACGGTTGACCTCGGCGAATTGTTTTTGTCCGGCCGTTGAGGTCAGGAAGGCCACCAGTTTTTCTGCCAGCGCTACTTTGGTGGTGTGTTTGCTGATGGCGATACCTGCAACATTCCAGGCGACGCCGATGCCGTCTTTGCCTTGGTCGGGCAATACGATTTTGATGGGTGCATCAGGATATTTGTCGAGATGACGATAAATATAATAGTGGTTTACCAAGCCAGCCTGTAATTTTCCGTTGGCCACCGCTTTGACGATCTGGCGGTGTTTGTTGAACACCTTGCCGTGTACGTTGGCCTTCATGCCGTGTAGCCATTGGCGGGTTTTGTCTTTGCCTGCGGCGAGCATATACACCGTTACGCCAGCGATGTAACTGCCATTGGTGCTGTTGGTGATGCCTAGCCTGCCATCGAGTGCCGGGTCGGCGAGATCGAATACCGAATCGAGTTTATCGGCCCACGGCCCTTGCGTATTGACCACCAGCACCCGTGCGCGGGCAGACAGGCCCACCCAGGTATTGTCGGCAGCGCGGTAGTGTTTGTCGATGGGTGTCATCAGTGAGGGAGTCATCGCACGAAACAGACCCCAGTCGCCACCCCGCTGTAGATTGCCAGCATCGTTACTGAGGAATAGGTCGGCATCGGTGCGCCGACCTTCAATGCGTAGTTTGTTGAGTAAGGCCGTAGATTTGCCCGTGTGCAACGTGACCTTGATGCCGGTTTGTCGGGTGAACTCGGCAATGACTGGTTTAACAAACTTATCGCTACGGCCAGAGTAGATGATCAGACTGTCATCCGCGAAAGCAGCCAGAGGGGAGATGGACAAAACCAGTACAAGCAGGCCGGGTAGCAAGGTGGAGGGAATGCGTTTCATCTGAGGTTTTCCAATATGTGGCTAGCTTATTGCGAATGATAATGATTATCATTAATGAAATCAATCCTACATTTTACCGGGAATTAAAAATGGGGGCAAAAAGTGTTGACCCGTGAGTGAAGTTTCCAGGCGGGTGAGAGTGGAGGGTGAATTGCGCTCTGCAAGCAGGAGCCGGTTTTTGATGGTTGTGTTCAGGCATGAATAACATCGACTTCTGGTTGTTAGTCAACAGCCAGTTGTTGACATGAATGATCTGTCTTGTGTAAAGAAACCAGTGAGCTGGTTAAGTGAATTGAGTTGACCGTCAACAGGACTCAAATAGATGTTTCGCATGTCGAAAGCAACAGTTGGCTTCAGTGGATAAAACCGAGCAAAAAATGAATAAAGAAAGCGTGCAATGAATGCCTAAATTTCAATCGCAGGATTTAGGTATTATCTGTTTATTTGACGAAGTTCTTAAGATCGATTCAGGGGTATCCGGAAATACGAAGGATGGTCGTAGAGTGTTACAATACATCGATATGGAGTGACCCGTTTGAGGCAAAAACTCAAACCCGAAAAAAATAAATGAATGTGGAGGGAGTGAAGCATTGTCAGAAAAACTAACTAATCGGGTTTATCAATGGTTATGCACATTCTTGCCGGGTGGCTTGTTATTACTTTTATTACTGGCAGTGCCACACTGGGTAGCAGCGGAAACCACTCTGCTAGAAATGTTGCGTGAAGTACGCAGTACCGAGATGAGTGTGCCAGGAAAAAATATCGAAAAGGCACAATTGCCAAACGCAGCAGAACTGACATTGGCAGAAAAATTATTTCAGCGTGTATTTGTCGGAGAGAACAACTCAGAACTGCGCCAGCAATGGGGGCTCCTGGGTTTTGAATTAAGGGAAAAAATGAGTGAGACCGGCCCATTGTTAATATTGCGGGAACTCGATAAGGGCACAAAAAAATATGATGGAAAAGGTTTTTTTATCTTTTCGATGGAT
The DNA here is from genome assembly GCA_003229995.1 of Gammaproteobacteria bacterium. Classification (GTDB taxonomy): domain Bacteria; phylum Pseudomonadota; class Gammaproteobacteria; order SZUA-152; family SZUA-152; genus SZUA-152. The sequence goes on from QIGJ01000323.1 coordinate 2,003, forward strand.
CAGGAATCAGCAACAGTATTGCAAGTGCCACACAGTTTTCATGATGCAGACACTGACATTATTGCACTGGAATTAATGACCAAAAATAATTTCCGTGCGGCAGCCTGGAATACAACGCCGGTCGAATTGCCCGTGCATTCACCGTTGTCCCCCGATTCACGTACGCCACCGGCAAAAGGTTACATGTTGGCTTTTACGCGTGCCTTGATGGCCATCGACGTTGATAGTTATGTCGTGCAGTTGCACAGCTTTGAAAAAACGAAGGTGTACACTCCTAATGCCTCGCATGCCGATATTATTCTCAGTGGTTATGGTGAGCAGTCAAGTCAAACGATTGGCTGGTTAGGTCGCTGCCTGAAAAAAGAACTGGATTACAAGGTGCGTATCTTTCCTTTTGAAGTACAGGAAATGGGGGCAGGAGAAAACATACCGGGAGCAAATTATAATGCAATTGGTGAGTTGATGCAGACAGAAAACAGCCAGGGTTTTGTGCATCTTGTTATGGGCAGTCTGTTTCGTGAAGAATTGCAAAGTTATACCCAGGTGCAGGAAAAGTTGTTTGCTTGTTTGAGCCGGGAGTAGACAGTGTCATTGTCTGCGTTGCAGGCTCTAGGTGAAAGCGCTTGGCACTACAAACCAGGCTGGAACAGAGTAGTGCAATTGCGTCCGTTTTCTTTGGATTGATACAGGCCAAGGTCAGCTTCGGCGATGAGTTGCGCGTAGGCTGCTGTGTTACTACGCAATTCAGTGACACCAAGGCTGATGTTGATGGTTAACGATTCACCTTCCACTTTGATGGGATTGGCTTGTACTACTTTGCGTAGGCGCTCGGCAAGCACTTGTGCTCCTTGGCTGCCAGTCTCCGGCAAAACCACCAGAAATTCTTCACCACCATAACGGCCAAGGATGTCGGTACCACGCAGTCCGCTGGCTAATCGTTGGGAGATGACGCGCAAGACTTCATCACCCGCGAGATGGCCGTGTCGGTCGTTTACTTTTTTGAAAAAATCGATGTCGGTGAGTATCACGGAGAGTTCGTTGTTATAACGACGCGCCCGGCTAAATTCTTTTTCCAGTGCTTCCTCTGTGTAACGGCGATTAAAGAGCTGGGTCAAGCCATCACGGTTGCTTAACTCGCGCAGTTTTTCCGTGGTTTTTTCCAGTTTTGATTGGTAAATACTGGTGTCTGTGGCATCAAACAGAGTGAAGCACACGTACTGTACTTCGCCGCAGTCATCTTTGATCGGCATTAATGTACAGTCCTGGCGCATACAATCCACGCCGCCGGTTACCGGGCGGTTGTGAGCAAATTTGAATAAATACGGGCGCTGTTCCCAAGAAGTGAAGGAAAAGTTTTTGAGAATGAAGATATTTTCGATTTTCCGATCCAGCCATTTTTGTGGCAGTTCAGGAAAGGCTTCAAACAGGTTTTGGCCCACTACGGTATCCGCTTTGCGCTCGCTGTGAATTTCCATAAATTGGTTCCACAAGAGGATTTCCCGTTTTTGGTTTATCACAAAAATACCCACATAGGCGCGGTCTACAATGAAATTCAGCAGGTTGGTGGTGTCATTGGCGTCAGGCATTGGTAAGAAGACAACCGGGGCGTTTAAATACCATCCATGAATTCGTCGAGGATACCACGCAAGCTATCGATGGTCTCTTCAGTCATGAACATCAACAGATGACATTTGAAGTCGCGATTTTCCACGGTAAAGTTGACTTCCATAAGCAGGGCGTGTGACCACGATAATTGTTCCGGTACCAGCACCTGATCGAGCGGGGTGCGCTCAGCCATCAGTGAAGGAGCAGAAAAACTGAGGTCGGTTTTCAAGGTTTCCGAAATGCCATTGATCACAGCACCCACTAACAGATTGCCGACTTCCAGCAACAGCTCTTGCTTTGCGGATTGATCCAGGTCGGTATCGTAGCCCATGAGATCGGCGAGATCATCGGCACCGGCCTGGGCAAACACCACAATGGCTTCGCCGCGCAGCGAATTGGAAAAGGACTGACGTATAGCAGAAATTTCAGCATTATTGTCCACCATGTCAGTCACTGTTTTGATGACATCTTTAACAGTGACTAGGCGAATGCGCGGTACGGACAGCGCGACAAAATTGCCGAGAATGCGTGCCAGCGAGTCGCCTGCCTGACCCATGGCGATATTCACCACCTCTTGCAGTGCATCACTCTGGTCTTCTGTATAGGGCTGAATACTCATAAGCGTTGTCTTATCAGCAGAGTCAGACAATGCCATATTCGTGCAATACATTTTCGATATCCGAAGTTTTTACAGGTTTTTTGATAAAGGCTATGGCACCGAGTTTTTTCACTCGTTCCTGAGCTTTGGGTTGTATGTCGGCCGAGACCACCACCACAAAGGTGTTGAGCTGCTCTTTTTGCAGTTGCTCCAGCACTTGATAACCATCCATTACTGGCATGGTCAGGTCCAGAAACATCACCTCTGCTTTGCCATCGCGATAGGCGGCCAGTGCCTCCTCACCATTTTCAGCCTGAGTCAGTTCGATAGATATTCCATTGTGGCGGCAGGGCACGAATAACCATTTTTCGAGAGATTCTGGAGTCATCGACGACAGTGACGGGGACGGCCATAACGTGTTCTTTTCCTTATGGATATTGGAGAGAAATCAGTGAATATACCCATAGCATTTGGGATTTAGGTCTGAATGTGCGCCATATTGATTTCGTGGCAAGATATTTTAAACGCTGCTATGGAATCAATGAGGCATGCAGTCAAACCTAAATCTCAATCGTTATGGGTGTATATCTGCATCAACTATCGGCAGAGGTAATGTAGGCTTTAGGGTGCTACTGAGCTGTTTAAGGAGCGGGTAAAAATCCGCCGACCCCGGTTTGTTGTGCGGGATACGTTATAATCCCCGGCCATTGATTTTGAAATTTCCGAGAATTGCGCAACCTATGAATACATCAGCAGCAAACGAAGCCCTGGAACTGATCAAGCGCGGAACGGAGGAAATCCTCATAGAGGAAGAACTCAAGAGCAAGCTGGCGCGAGGCAAACCATTGCGTATCAAAGCGGGTTTCGACCCTACCGCACCGGACTTGCACCTAGGCCACACCGTACTGATCAACAAGCTACGCCAGTTTCAGGATCTGGGTCACGAAATCCTGTTTTTGATTGGTGACTTCACGGGCATGATTGGTGACCCCACAGGTAAAAGCGCTACCCGGCCACCACTGACCCCTGAACAAGTGGCTGAAAATGCCAAAACCTATCAAGAGCAGATTTTCAAGATTCTTGACCCGGATAAAACCCAGGTAATGTTCAATTCGCAATGGATGAGCGAAATGGGCTCAGCCGGACTGGTTCAATTGGCCGCCCGACACACCGTGGCACGTATGCTAGAGCGTGACGATTTCAGCAAGCGTTATAAAGGCGGACAACCCATTGCGATTCACGAATTTTTATACCCGCTGATTCAGGGTTACGACTCGGTGGCGATGAAAGCCGATGTGGAGCTGGGAGGCACGGATCAGAAATTCAATCTGCTGGTGGGGCGTGAGTTGCAAAAACAATATGCCCAGGAACAACAAATAGTGCTCACTATGCCACTGCTGGAAGGATTGGATGGCGTGCAAAAAATGTCCAAATCGCTGGGTAATTACATTGGTATTGATGAACCAGCAGAGGAAATGTTCGGTAAATTGATGTCGATATCCGATGAACTCATGTGGCGCTATTTTGAATTACTCAGTTTCCGGCCCATGAGTGAAATTGCAAATTTCAAACAACAGATCGAAGAAGGTAGTAATCCACGGGACATCAAATTCCTGTTATGTGAAGAAATCATCACCCGTTTTCATCATCAAGTGGCAGCAGACAAAGCCAAAGAATCATTTATTGCCCGTTTTCAGAAAGGTGCTATGCCCGATAATATGCCAGAAATTGAAGTGGTTGCACCCGATGGTCGTATCGCCATTGCTAATTTGCTGAAACAGACTGATCTGGTGAAAAGCACCTCTGATGCCATGCGCATGATCAAACAGGGTGCGGTACGAATTGATGGTGAGCGCATTGAAGATAATAAACTCACTATCGCAATAGGTACACAGCATGTTTATCAAGTGGGTAAACGTCGTTTTGCGCGAGTCAGCGTCGTTTGATTTAACGTAACCATTCTTCATCACTTCAGGCACTGACTGATTATGAAGTGGTAACAGTTTCTTTAATACAGCAGCCTTTTGTGCTTCC
>QIGJ01000252.1 GCA_003229995.1 Gammaproteobacteria bacterium
TCCAAGGTGATAACGTTAGCCGGATCACACAAGGTGTCGCCAGTGGTGACATCCTTCAGTCCAACCGCAGCAGCGATATCACCCGCGCGAACTTCTTTAATTTCTTCGCGGGAGTTGGCATGCATTTGTACAACGCGTCCAAACCGCTCCTTTTTACCTTTCACCGGGTTAAAAACAAAGTCACCCGTTTTGACGACACCGGAATAAACTCGGAAAAAAGTCAATGTACCCACAAAAGCATCCGTCGCTATTTTGAATGCCAGCGCCGCAAAAGGCTCAGTATCCGAGGCACGCCGCTCGGCGTCGCTTTCATTCTTATCATCCCGATGCCCGCAAATCGCCGGAACATCCGTGGGTGCAGGCATATAATCAACCACTGCATCCAACATGGCCTGCACACCCTTGTTTTTGAAAGCAGAGCCACAAAAACACGGTACGATTTCATTCGCCAAAGTACGCAGACGGATACCCAGCTTGATCTCTTCTATGGAAAGCGCTTCCTCTTCAAGGTACTTTTCCATCAATTCTTCATTGGCTTCGGCAGCAGCCTCCACTATTTCTTCGCGAAGCCTTCCTGCCTGTGACTGCAATTCTGCCGGAATATCGCGAGATTCGTAAGTCACACCACGATCTTCCTCATTCCAGTAGATGGCTTTCATGCTCAGCAAATCCACCAGACCTTCAAATTCTTCTTCGCTGCCAATGTTCAATTGCATTGGCACGGGGTTGGCACCCAAACGGTCTTTCAACTGATCCACCACGCGCAAAAAATCGGCACCCTGGCGATCCATTTTATTCACAAATGCCATACGCGGCACATGATATTTATTCGCCTGTCGCCACACTGTTTCCGACTGCGGCTCTACACCACCCACGGCACAAAACACAGCACAGGCACCATCCAGTACGCGCAACGAGCGCTCTACTTCGATGGTGAAATCAACGTGCCCAGGCGTATCAATAATGTTAATACGATGCTCTGGAAACTGCTGATCCATACCGGACCAAAAACAGGTAGTGGCTGCGGAGGTAATCGTAATCCCGCGCTCCTGCTCCTGCTCCATCCAGTCCATGGTAGCCGCACCATCATGAACTTCACCAATTTTGTGCGACACGCCAGTGTAAAACAACACACGCTCGGTGGTCGTTGTTTTACCAGCATCAATATGGGCCATTATGCCGATATTGCGATAGCGTTCGATTGGCGTCTGACGTGCCACAACCTTTTATTCCTGTTCAAGACTGCCCCGCTTCAACCTGAGTCGAAGACGGGCACCTCGTTATCGTGTCGTTAATCCATCGACATGCCTGTCGATGGATAACCATCAATGTTAAAGAACAACCCTCACGGAAATGTCCGCGCAGGGTAAAAACCACAGACTACGGACTACCAGCGATAGTGTGAGAACGCCTTGTTAGCCTCGGCCATACGATGCACGTCTTCGCGTTTTTTCACTGCTGAACCGCGACTTTCCATGGCATCCATAATTTCACCCGCGAGACGCCGATCCATGGATTTTTCGCTGCGCTTGCGCGCGGCTTCCACCAACCAGCGCATCGCCAATGCCATGCGGCGATCCGCACGTACTTCAACCGGTACCTGATATGTCGCACCACCTACGCGGCGGGATTTCACTTCAACCATGGGGCGCACATTTTCCAACGCCTTGTTTAAAGCCTCTACGGCTTCGCCTTTTGACTTTTCAACCACCTGATCCAGCGCACCGTACACAACGCGCTCGGCCACGGCTTTTTTTCCATCCAACATCAAAATATTGATGAACTTGGCTAACATCAAATCCTTGTATTTTGGATCTGGCAAAATAGTACGTTTAGGTATTGCTCTTCTTCTAGCCATTGGTTTACTCGATCCCGTTCATCAAATACATCAAATATGAATAGTTATTTCACTCGTCTTACCGTTAGACGAGCCGTTAGGATTTAGGACGCTTCGCACCGTATTTGGAACGGCCCTGACGGCGATCCGACACGCCCGAAGTATCCAGACTGCCTCGCACGGTGTGATAGCGCACACCCGGCAAATCCTTGACACGACCACCACGCAGCAGAATCACTGAGTGTTCCTGCAAATTGTGACCCTCACCACCGATGTAGGTCGTCACTTCATGACCATTGGTCAGACGCACACGAGCCACCTTACGCAGTGCCGAGTTCGGTTTTTTCGGTGTCGTAGTATAAACGCGGGTACACACACCACGCTTTTGTGGGCAGGCGTCCAGCGCCGGCACATTACTTTTTGCAATCTGGCGCTTGCGGCCTTTGCGCACTAACTGATTTACCGTTGGCATTTAAGCAACTCCAACCCCACTCACAGGGATTCAATAACATAATTGTCTTGTTTTCCGAAGCTCATCTCCCAACGCAGGAGTTCGGATAAAACATCGGATAAAACAACAGGCGCGGAAGACCCTCGCCTGTTTCCAGGGAGCGCGAATTTTAGGCGCATGGCCCCGGACTGTCAAGAGCCAACCTCGTCCAATATGAAATGAGCCTGAAGGGGCAACATCAATCCGGCTAAACTCTCTCACTCCCTCTCTCACGCCGCCGTCTATACACATCGAACAAGATGGCAAGCGCAATCATTCCAAACTCGACCGGCTTGACCCACTTGGCTTGCTCATAACTGGCAAGACTTGGGTCATCCATGTTCAGTCCGGTGAAATACGACAGCAAAACAGCGCAAGAGGCAACCCACGGCCAAATGTCACGATTGAGCGAAGCGAATGGAAGAATCCATAACAAATACCAAGGGTTGATCACTGGCGACAAAATAAGCAGGCCGCCCAGCAGTATGTCTCCACGAATATTCGTGTGGCCGGATGCGCGATAATTGCGCACGTAAACAAGATACATCACAACGAATATTGCACCGCACAGTAATCGTGCATTAACCGCAGGCAAGGCCTGGGATAGCACAGAGTAAATAGCCGCGTTATATTCCCAGTGCTTTCCAAAAGTGCTCAATGTTGTAAAGTCAGTCGCTCCACTGACCAGAAACGGTAAATAAATCATCAACACCAGGACAATGAATAGAAACACATACGTTTTTCGCAACCGCATTAATATGAAGGGTGCAATGACCCAGGCGAAGGGTTTGGCACAGACACTGAGCGCCAACGATGCCACACTGAGCAGGGGACGGTTTTTAACGAAAAATATAGCCGCAATAAGCAACATCACACCTGCAACATCAGGATGAGCCGTGAAAGCGATCTCCTTGATGACCAACGGATTCCATGCATATAACATCAGGCTTCTGCGATCCGTCATTTGTGCGAGAAGCAAAATCAGCAACACATCTGCAACAGAATAAACAAATTGCAACGCCATCACCTGGGCCGACCCTATCCAATGTGCGATCAAAAAACTGAATTGAAGCGTTGGCGCATAAATTGTCGGGAGATCGGGATAATTGACGCCACTCAATGCGTCTTGATATTCGTCCGGAATGTTTTCATTCGCAAAGTAATGGCTCGGCGGATGTTGATACGGATTATCGAATCCCGAAAGAATGAACCCGTCCCATATATAGCGAAAATAATCGTCCTCGAATTGAGGGCTGACAGTAATGCCGATAACACGAAACAGCACGGCGAATGCCACAATATAGGTCAGTGGCGGAATGCTCTTGCCGCGTGTTGCCAAAAATATTGTGCAGGCATACACCACAAACGCGACACCAAAATAACCGATATAACGTTCTATCTTTATCGACGAACCTACAATTTCTTGTGATAAATACCCGTAGAGCAGCGCGCTCACCACGCCACCGAGAAACAACCACACGTTGTGGTGAATGGAAAACTTTGGCTTCACGCTCGGCTTAATCCCCAACCGTATTTGCATGCTTCTCTGTTACGGTTCATTTTCTGGTTGTCACTGCCCAGCACAACCACGAAGCCGACGAAGAACTTAAAATCCAGACAGATAATTTCCATTTCGGGCTAAGTCTTTACGTCTGACTTACTTATTGCCCGCGTGTCGCTACGGTTTGCCGTTTAGCGTAACGCTCTTGCCTCCAAAGTAAAAATATCATGCCCAATATACCGCGTGCCGCCCCCAGGCTACCAAGAAATGTACCACTGATTTTCGATGTTCCGATGCGCTTTCTTGTATCTACGGCGCATTCCACAAGCGTCATGTTGGCCTGAATGGCTTTCACCTGCATTTCAACCGTCCAGCCGAACGTTCGATCCTGCATGGCGAGACGCTTCAGCGCGCCAGCGCGTATCGCACGGTAGGGGCCCAAATCTGTTATGGGTACACCCCAAATCCGCTGAATAAGCACACTGGCGAGCCAATTGCCGAAGCATTGGGCGGTCGTTAACGCCCCTTTCTCCGTGTGACCCAACTGCCGGGAACCGATCGCCAAATCCGCGCCATTCACAACCGCGTCGATGAGCGCCCTGCATTGATCAGCATAAAATGCGTTGTCACCATCAATGAAAACGACAATGTCGCTTGATGGAAGCAC
>QIGJ01000045.1 GCA_003229995.1 Gammaproteobacteria bacterium
AGCACTGCGTCGGCGGCATCCAGTGCCGGGCCGAGGGTATGGCGATGAATGCCCAGGCGCATGGTATTGGAGCAGGGTTCCAGTACCGCGATGATGCGCGAGACGCCTTTTTTCGCGCGCAGTCCGGCGAGAGTGGTTTTGATGGCGGTGGGATGGTGGGCGAAGTCGTCATAAACCGTGATACCACCGATTTCACCCCGAATTTCCATACGCCGTTTCGGACTCTGAAATTGTCCTAACGCTTCGATGGCGTATTTTGTTGGTACGCCGACGTGACGTGCGGCGGCAATAGCGGCCAGGGCGTTGTTGACGTTGTGTTGCCCCAGTGAATCCCAGCACACGGTGCCTTGTGATTGACCGTCAAAAAATACCTCGAAGGCACTGCCGTCAGCCTGCGCAAGTTCCGCGTGCCAGCCGTTACCGGATTGCTCGTTGATGGTTTCCACAGGTGTCCAGCAGCCGGTTGCCAGTACCTGCTGAATGTGTGTATCGGCTTGTGAGGCAATAATCAGGCCATTGCCGGGAACGGTGCGTACCAAATGATGAAACTGACGTTCGATAGCTTCAATGTCAGGAAAGATGTCGGCGTGGTCGTATTCGAGATTATTGAGCACCACGGTGCGCGGCCGATAGTGGACAAACTTAGAACGTTTGTCGAAGAAAGCGGTGTCGTATTCATCCGCTTCCACGACAAAAAACGGTGCATTACCGGCGCGAGCCGAGAGCCCAAAATTGCGCGGTACACCGCCAATCAAAAAGCCCGGAGTCAGTCCGGCATCTTCCAGAATCCACGCCAGCATGGACGCGGTGGTGGTTTTGCCGTGGGTGCCTGCTACCGCCAGCACCCAGCGATCCTTGAGCAGGTAATCAGCGAGAAAAGCCGGGCCGGAGGTGTAAGCCAAGCCGCGTTCCAACACGAATTCCACGGCGGCGTTGCCACGAGAAAGGGCGTTGCCGATGACCACCAGATCGGGATTGTTGGCGAACTGGTCGGGGTCGAAGCCTTCGGTAAGCGCAATGCCGACTTTGGCTAACTGAGTGCTCATGGGGGGATACACATTCTGGTCTGAGCCGCTGACCGCGAAGCCCAGCTCTTGCGCCAGCAGGGCGATGCCTCCCATGAAAGTGCCGCAAATACCGAGGATATGAATATGCATCAGCCTGTGGCTACCCCGGCAATTTGCAGCGCGATCATCACACGAATAGAGGTGTAGATGTACAGCAGGGCGATACCGGTGCCAATCCACATGGGTACATCCACCGCGTGACGCAGGATGTGGCCAATCACGCTGATATTCCAGATGACTAATGCCAACAGCAGAATGGACAGCGAGCTGGGGTCATCGGCGCTGGTTTGTTGCAGGTAGATCACCAGCGGCCAGCTTATGAATTCAAACAAGGTCCCGGTGGCGGCAAAGGCGGTGACGGTTTGTATGATGCGACCCCGAAAGCCGCGAATCCACAAGGCAAGCCAGGCTAAGCCGACCAGCAACAGGGTATCAATACTGGCGGATAGCAGCGCAAGCCCAAAGGTTTGATCCAGTGATGCAATGACCAGCCCCATCAACAGATAACTGCCGATACACAGTAGCATCAGGAAACGTGAGTGCGGCAGATCTTGCGGTGCGGCACGCAGGCGTATGATGTTAAAAATCAGGATGACTAATGCATTCATAAGTGCGTGCGCTGGTATCGTATCAAGTTGTAGCAGGTCATGGAATAATGCGCCACATCATAACGCGAGCGGTGCAATAGTCGATAGTCACCCTGTGCCGTAAAAAAAGAGAGCAAAACAACATGTCTGAAGTCCCTGAAAAACCTCTGTTTATTGATACAGAAAATGCCTTGGCTGAACTGTGCGATAAATTGCGTGGCCAACCAGTGCTGGTGCTGGACACAGAGTTTCTGCGCGAAAAAACCTATTATGCTCAATTATGCCTGCTGCAAGTGGCGGCTGATGGAGTGATTGCCTGCGTTGATCCACTGGTGTTGGATCTTACTCCTTTGCTGGATATTATCTATGATCCTGCTGTGATCAAGGTGATGCATAGCGCACGACAAGATATGGAAATCTTTTTTGATTTGCGTGGTGACGTGCCACGGCCATTGTTTGATACACAGATTGCCGCTACGTTGATGGGGTTTGGTGAGCAGGTAGGTTATGCCAATCTGGTGCAGCAGATGCTCGGTGTGACCCTGGACAAAGCCGCGACGCGCACGGACTGGAGTCAGCGACCACTGGATATCGAACAAATCAATTACGCCGCCGATGACGTGCGTTATTTGTTTACTGTCTACCACCAACAAATGGATGTGCTTGGCAGCAAGGGGCGACTTGAATGGTTGCAGGCAGACTTTGACGAAATGAGTGACCGCAGTACCTACGCGCCTGCGCCTGCGGATTTGTGGAAACGGGTGCGGGGTGCGCAAAAATTATCTTCACCCCAGTTGGCCGTATTGCGTGGTCTGGCGGTGTGGCGAGAGGAGCGTGCGCAAGCGGGTAACCGACCGCGACGCTGGATACTCAAAGATGAAGTGATGGTGGATCTTGCGCGCCGTTCGCCTGATCAACTGAATGGTCTGGCGAAAATTCGAGGTGTTGAAGAACGGTTATTGAGCCGCCACGGTAATACGTTGCTTAAGGTGATTGCCGAGGCCAAGGACACGGATTCCTCAGGTTGGCCAACAAAATCGAAGAGCCCGCGTTTGGCGACTGAGCAGGATGCGGTAGTGGATCTGCTCATGGCAGTGCTGCGCTTTCGAGGCAATCAACATGACGTTAGTCCTACCCTGCTGGCCAGCCGCAAACAACTGGAGGCGTTGGTGGCCGGAGACATGGACAGTGCGGTGTTGCATGGCTGGCGTGCTGAATTGGCTGGACATGATTTGCAGGCGGTATTGGCGGGGACGATGGTGGTGCGGGTGATTAATGGGGAACTGGAGCTGGTTTTATCACCACCATCATAAATTAAGGGTTAAATTACCCTATTTTCATGTTTGTGCTGGCTGGGCCTGAGTACCGAAAACCCAGCGCAAAGGCGCAGAGACCGCAAAGGGTGATTGAGGATAACGAGCAAAAGATAAAAAAACCTCAAATGCGGTAGGCCTCCTCTGCGTTCTTTGTGTCTTCGCGCCTTTGTGTCAGATTTTATAACGCGGAGGTTCGTGTTCAAGGAACAGCATTTGGTGTATGAAAGATAATTAATGCAGTGTATGCGGTAATGCCAGCGTAAATGCGGGAATGTTGGCATCAAAGGCAAGGCCATTGTCGGTGACCATCTGGTAGCTGCCCTGCATGCTGCCCACCGGAGTTTCCAATACGGTGCCACTGGTGTATTCGAAGGTTTCACCGGGACGCAGATAGGGCTTTTCACCCACTACACCTTCTCCGTGGATTTCCTGCACATTGCCGTTGGCATCGGTGATGATCCAGTGGCGGGTCATCAGTTTGGCGGCGACATCACCCGCGTTGTAGATAGTGACGTTGTAGGCAAAAACATAACGTTCATTATCGGGAGAAGATTGCTCTTCAAGATAATTGGTTTCAACACCAATTTCGATGAGGGTGTTACCGGACTTTTTCAGGCTGCTCATGGTATTTCATCTCGTTGGCCGCACACTGAATGGGTGCGCGGCGGAATTTTTGCATTATTTTTAAACCTGGAGCCTGCAAATGTTCGCACTCACAGGATCATGAGTTTAAGTTTACCATTGACGGTGATACCACACGAGTGGCGATTTCTTGAAATGAAAAAAGCTTGGAACCCCATGGTCGATTCCGTTGGGGTTTGCAGGTTCACCACCAACCTACAACAAGCAAGAAAATTGACTTAACTTAATGACATTGGCTTGGGGCCGGTAATGATTTCGGTCTTTCCTCCCTTCCTCGGGGCTGATCGCCTCTTTTTATAAAATTGATTTTCGGTATAGGAAAAAAACGGAATGTCAGACGATTGGGCAGGGGTTTACGATCATCGCCCATCACATGGGATGAAATGCCTTTGCCCCAGCCGTGATGGGTCGTGGCACTATCGGGTATGTATGCTCAAGTTTCGGGGTTCAGTTTTTTTCTAAATCAATAAGTTACGACATTTTTATTGCGAGACTGCGTCAATAATTGGGAATTTTTGATCTTTTTTCCTTTTGTCTCGACAGATTTATCTTCGGGCTGGGAACTATAGGCACCCCGGGCTTGGTGCTGGCCCACGTAAGCCAGGATTTCCTCATAGACTGTCTCCAGCGCGAAGGGGATTTTTTCTTTGCGCGCAAGTTTGTTTTTGAAGGTGATGCCACTCTCCCGCGCAAAGCGGGCCATGATCTGCAGTGGGATGCGGCCGTACTGATTGCTGATGTCGCTGCGCTGGGCATGCAGGTTGACTTCGGTTAACCCATACTCGCGACCCTGCCTAAGTGGCTGTGTGGTGAGGGTCAGTTCATGCGCTTTGTACCAGCCAGCGTTGGTCAGCGCGGTGATTTCTGCTTGCGCTTTTTCCT
>QIGJ01000053.1 GCA_003229995.1 Gammaproteobacteria bacterium
ATGCGCTGTTTGTCCCGTTTCCAGTCACGGTCTTTTTCTGCGGCGCGTTTGTCGTGTTGTTGTTTGCCTTTGGCGAGGCCGATTTCGGCTTTGACCCGGCTGTGCTTCCAGTACAGGGCGGTTGGCACCATGGTGTAGCCCTTACGTTCCACGGCACCGATGAGTTTGTTGATTTCAGAGCGATGCAGCAGCAGTTTGCGTACCCGTGTCGGTTCAGGATGAATGTGGGTGGAGGCGGTAATCAGTGGGGTGATCAGCAGGTTGCTGATGTAGGCCTCGTTATTTTTGAGAAATACGTGGGCATCGACAATCTGGATGCGCCCGGCGCGCAGGGCTTTGACTTCCCAGCCTTGCAGGGCGATGCCTGCCTCGAAACGATCTTCGATGAAAAAATGATGACGGGCCTGTTTGTTCAGCGCAATGGTATTGCTGTTACGGGGGTTTTTCTTTTTTGACATAGGGGGGATTATACCGGAAGGAGGGGGGGAGTTGAGTCGATGCGTTAATTCATCGACAATGCTGCCAACAAAACCTGTGGGAGGGCAGTATGTCAACAAAACGTGAATCCATTCACGGTCAATGGTCAAATCGCTGGATTTTTATTCTGGCGGCGACGGGTTCGGCGGTGGGATTGGGCAATATCTGGAAATTTCCATACATCACGGGTGAAAATGGTGGTGGTGCATTTGTTCTGGTGTACTTGCTGTGTATTGCGGCTATCGGTATCCCGATCATGATGGCTGAGGTGTTGCTGGGGCGGCGGGGCCGACAAAGCCCGATTAACACCATGAAAACCCTGGCGAAAGAAGAAGGTCGATCTGGAGCCTGGGCATTGCTGGGATGGAGTGGGGTGGTCGCGGGTTTTTTGATTCTCTCTTATTACAGTGTGATTGCCGGATGGGGGCTGGCTTATGTGTTGAATGCAGGGGCGGGTACGTTTACGGATGCACCGGCAGCAGAGATTCAAAATATATTTACGGCGCTGATGGCCAATCCGGGGCAGCTGATTTTCTGGCACAGCCTGTTTATGCTGATGACCATGCTGGTGGTGGCGCGGGGGGTGAAAAAGGGGCTAGAGGTTGCGATCCGGTTTTTGATGCCCGCTTTATTTGTGCTGTTGTTGATTATGGTCGGTTATGCCATCAACAGCGGTGAATTTGTCCGTGGCCTGAGTTTTTTGTTTACACCGGATTTCAGTAAAATCAGCGCGGAAGGCGTGCTGATTGCCATGGGTCACGCCTTTTTCACCCTAAGCCTGGGCATGGGGGCGATCATGATTTACGGCGCATACATGCCCAAAAATGCCTCCATTGCCAAAACGTCGATTATTGTGGCACTGGCGGACACCCTCGTTGCTCTGCTGGCCGGTATGGCGATTTTCCCCATTGTGTTTGCCAATGCCCTGGAACCGGGTGCGGGTCCGGGGTTGATTTTCCAGACCTTGCCTATCGCTTTCGGGAGCATGCCCGGCGGCCGTTTTTTTGGGGCGGTATTTTTTGTTTTGCTGGTGCTGGCGGCTTGGTCTTCAGCGATTTCGCTCATTGAACCGGCGGTGGCCTGGCTGGTGGAAAACAAAGGCTGGACGCGCATTAAAGCCAGTATCTGGTGTGGTGTTGCAACGTGGTTGATGGGGTTGGGCACGGTGCTGTCGTTTAACGAATGGTCTGCTTATACGTGGTGGGGCAAAAACTTTTTTGAGCTGATTGACTTTCTCACGTCTAACATCATGTTGCCGCTGGGCGGGTTATTTATCGCGTTATTTGCGGCCTGGGTGATGAAGTCATCATCCACCGCTGATGAGCTGGCACTGGCGGAAAAAGGCATGGCGCACGCCAGTTGGCGGTTTTTGGTGCGTTTTGTCACGCCGGTGGCAGTGACCATTGTTTTCCTTAATGCTATTGGGGCGGTGTGAAAATGCCGACGATTGCAAAAAGTGCATTAGTGCATCACAGTGCTGCAGACATGTTTGCACTGGTGGATAACGTGCCTGTTTATGAGGACTTTCTTCCCTGGTGCGGCGGCTCCGAGGAGTTATCACGCAGTGAGGATGAGGTACGTGCGACGGTGGTGATTGCTTATGGCGGCCTGAATAAGGCATTCACCACGCTAAACCGTTTGCAACATAACAAGATGATTGAGATTAATTTGATTGACGGCCCCTTTAAACACCTGCATGGCTTTTGGCGTTTTGATGCGCTGTCGGAAAATGCCTGTAAGATATCGTTTGACATGGAATATGAATTTTCCAGTAAACTGGCGGGCATAGCCTTGGGGCCGGTGTTCAGCCAGATTGCCAATGCCTTGCTAGATTCTTTTTGTCAACGTGCGGAGATTGTGTATGGATGCCAGTGCGGCGAGTCACCCGGATCAGAGCGAAATAAAAGATGAAATAACGGACGCAGTGAAGAGCGCACCGAAGACATTCATTGTTGAAATTGCCTATGCGGAACCGGACACGCAAGTGATTATTCCACTGACTGTCGATCAAGGTACGACTCTGGAACAGGCGATTCGACAGTCAGGTGTGTTGGGAACCTTTCCCAATATTGATCTTGCGGTTAATAAGGTGGGGGTTTTTGGCAAGCTTGGCAAGCTGCATCAGGTTTTGCGGGAAAAGGACCGTGTGGAAATTTATCGCAAACTGATTGCTGACCCTAAAGCAGTGCGCAAACAACGTGCGGCAGAAGGCAAAAAAATGCGTAAGGGCAGCAGTACTGATCAGTGAGTATGGCCTCCTGCTGCTCCCTGGGCAGACGAACTGCGGCGCAGAGGTGACCCCGGTTTTTTAACCTCACTTTCTTTGGGTAATACTGACTGCACATCAATTTTGCTGAGCTGGTTATTTTCAAAATACACAGTAAGATGCGCAGACTGGTGCTCGTCAGTATTACCTGCTTCATAAATATACACATAATCCCAACGATCACGACGGAAGGGATCAACGATTAACGGAGCACCCAGTGTTAACTCAACACGCGCTTTATCCATACCAATTTTAAGTTTTTCAAACATTTCCTGAGTGATAACATTACCCTGCTGAATATCGATCTTGTGTACAGAACATGCCGATAGCAGCAATAGAGAAAACGCGATTGATAAGATGTGTCCGGTTTTTGTCAAAAAGAGTCTGGCGAAAAAATCAGTCATAATGCTTCGAAGCTCAGAGTTAAAACAGCGTTAATATGATGAAGTAGCGCAGCATCTTAACCGATAACGTCGTGGGATTGTAGCGACCCGCACGTTTAGCAGGCAGAGAAAAACCATGACCATTTCCAGTAATGAATTACGGGCCGCAGGGCTCAAGTCCACACTTCCACGTCGCAAGATACTGGAAGTAATGGAATCCCGTGGCACACGCCATATGAGTGCGGAGGATATTTACCGCAATCTGCTGGAATCTGACGAGGATGTTGGACTGGCGACGGTGTACCGGGTACTGACCCAGTTTGAAGCGGCGGGGTTGGTTGCCAAGCACAATTTTGAAGGCGGCCACTCGGTGTATGAGCTTAATCAAGGCGAGCACCACGATCATATTTTATGTGTGAAATGTGGCAAGGTGGAAGAGTTTGTGGATGACGTTATTGAGCAACGTCAGCACGATATCGCCAATAAGGCAGGTTATGCCATGACTGACCACTGCCTGTACATCTACGGCATCTGCGCTGACTGCCAGAAGGAAGAGGCTGGTCGTTAAATGTGAATTAAGGGCTTAAATTTCATTCAACTTGTTAACACAGAGTAAAATCGTCATTTGGTGGAACCGCTGCGCTTGTTCCACCCTACCCCAGTCGATGGTGGAGTTGGGGCGTTTATAGATTTTTTGTTCCGCTCTATTCAACACAAAGTAAAATATACCCATGGCGTTTGAGATTTAGGTTTAAGTGTGCGTCCTATTGGTTTCATGGCAAGGCGAAATGACGCGTAATAGTCGCTCTATTGCAAGGAGTTTCAACACAGCTATGGAGCAAATAGGGCATGCACACGACCTAAATCTCAATCGCCATGGGTATAGTAGGGTGGAACAAGCGCAGCGGTTCCACCATGACCTTGCATACATCCTGCAAAATAAATAACAAACTTGCTTAGGAATGGGCACGAAATAACTTCCCTGTTTGGCGCCCGGATTTAGTGCGTATTCGCTCGTTCTTCAATCACAAAAGCTCGAAATAAGAGCGACTATTTCTGCATTTTTGCTCGGCAACTGCTCTTGCGTTGCTCTACCTCCTGCATCCATGCAGTCGTCAATCAGAATGAACAAATACGCACTCAATCAGAGCCTCACGGGTATCAGTTATTGTGTTCCATTCCTTAACTTAGTGCCTGCTGTCCACGCTCAATCATTTCACGGGCATGGGAAAGTGTCTGCTCGGTAATTTCCAGCCCGCCCAGCATACGAGCAATTTCATCCACCCGAGCTTGTTCGCTGATGGGTGAAACATCGGTTACGGTTTCTTGTTGTTGTTTATTAACCTGCTTGCTGACGTGCA
>QIGJ01000044.1 GCA_003229995.1 Gammaproteobacteria bacterium
AATATGACGCACATTCAGACCTAAATCCCAAACACCATGGGTATATTTCTCCTCACGCACCGTTAACAAGGCAAAATATTTCTTGAACGACATTCCCATATCCGCCTTATTTGGCGCGCTCATTTTCCTCATTATTCTTTCTGCCTTTTTTTCCGGGTCTGAAACGGGGCTGGTCAGCCTGAACCGCTATCGTCTGCGGCATCTGGCAAAAACCAAACACCGGGGTGCTGCGCGCGCGGCCAAATTACTGGAACGGCCAGACCGGCTCATCGGGCTGATTTTATTGGGCAATAATTTTGTTAATATCCTCGCCTCCTCCATCGCCACCATACTGGCTCTGCGTTTGTATGGAGAAGCCGGTATTGCCATTGCCGCCGCCATACTGACTCTGGTCATCCTGATTTTTTCCGAAGTCACTCCCAAAACACTGGCGGTGTTGCACCCAGAGCGCTTTGCTTTTCCCGCCACGTTCATTCTTTCTCCGTTATTGAAAATACTTTACCCGCTGGTGTGGATGGTCAACATCGCCGCCAATGGGCTGTTGCGTCTGGGTGGCATCAGTACCGATAAAGCCACCAGTCAAGCTCTAAGCAGTGAAGAGTTACGCATGGTAGTCACCGAGGCCGGTGCGATGATTCCCCGTCGACATCAAATGATGCTGACCAATATTCTCGATCTGGAAAAAGTCACTGTGGATGACATCATGATCCCCCGCAACGAACTGGTGGGCATCGATATGGATGATGACTGGGATGATATTCTCAAACAGCTCACCAACAGCCAGCACACCCGCATGCCAGTATTTAACACCGACATCAACAATGTACGCGGCATGATTCATGTGCGTAACACCTTACAGTTGCTCACCCAAAAAGAAACCAGCAAAGAAGATTTGAAACGCTGGATTCGCCCTGCCTATTTTGTTCCCGAAGGCACACCGCTCAATAAACAACTGCTACATTTTCAGCGAGAAAAACACCGCAGTGGTTTAGTGGTCGATGAGTACGGTGACGTACAGGGACTGGTAACACTGGAAGATATTCTTGAAGAAATCGTTGGTGAATTCACCACCGACCCTGCCACCCACATCAAGGAAGTCCATCGTCAGAAAGATGGCACTTTTCTGGTGGATGGCAGTGCGTCTATCCGTGAACTCAACCGGGTTATGCAATGGGAGTTGCCAACAAACGGACCCAAAACGTTCAGCGGACTTATTACGGAACACATGGAGAGCATCCCGAAACCAGGCACCAGCCTGATGCTGGCAGGTTATCCTGTGGAGATTGTACAAACTAAAGACAACATGGTGAAAACAGCGCAAATCAATCCCAATTTTCGTCGCCCTAAAAGCAACAATCCGACAGATCAATCTGCGGCGTAAATCACCCTACCCCCACCTGCTGAACCACTATCGAGATACGGCAGGAGGACATGTCGTGCATACCCTTTTGGTTCGAGTGACGGGTGGGGAATTCCCCACCCGTCACTCGAATCAGTTTTGCGACTGCGGGTCACCTTCAGGGCCCATCACACGCGTTGTTTGCACACCGCGCGGACTGCTGGACGCTTCAAACTTCACTGGTTGACCTTCTTTCAACGTTTTAAATCCCGCACCATCAATCGTTGAATAGTGCACAAAAACATCTTCACCACCATCCTCAGGCACGATAAATCCATAACCCTTAGCATTATTAAACCACTTCACTGTACCTGTTTGCATGAGTTCAACCTCTATATTCCTTTACTAGGCAGACATACCGCTGGTCTGTCAAAAACACTACATTATTCGCAAGTTACGCTTTAAACGCGCACGTTTTAACAACTACGTTGCCACACAGCAACCTAAAACGTACGACAACCCATTAGCCACAATACCAACATTATCTATTAAACAAATAACCACGACAGTGCATAGCATCATAACAAACATACTCACCCTGCAACTTTAGTCAATTGTCAATCTCATTGCAATGCTCTGAAATACCTGAATAAATTCGCAAAATATTTCATATTTATGGATTTTTACAGGGTACATCTGCATCAATCATCAACGGTAAATACCGATATACCACCGGGAAAACCATGAATACAACAGAAGAGATAACCGTTAACCTACTGTTTTAAAAGAAAAATATCAGAAATATTCTCGAAAAACCAAGGGCAATCATGGACTTTATGCGCTTTCCTGCTCTTCCTCAAAAATTTTCACACTTGTGCGAAACGCCGCTTATTTTGAGACACTAAGAAAGTAGTAAATATTCACAATTAATCAACCATTTCTCTTTTTTGCCAAAATAATTTTCACCAATACCAGAATAATCAACGCCGAGTGCCACAACAAATCAAAAATATCCACAATCCGGGTTAGCTGACCATTCGCTAACATACCCAGTTTTTCCCATAAATGCGGTTCTGGGCGAAATGGCAGCAAGGCCACAAACGCCGCCACCAGCACCAGTGGCCCCAAAGGAATTTTTTCCAACCATTTCATTCGCGATTCTCACAAAAAGCTGCAATGTCAGTACAGCAGCTATAAAAACAAGTCAAGCGACAGTGATGCCAATACATCAGGTATAATCCCCGGCTCTTTGCGCAATGGGTGACCCCGGACAACGCTTGCGTATTCTGCTTTTTTGAAATTTAACACGCTGAAATAAAACAAATATATGAAAACTGAACCCAGTGACAAAGCCCTGCGGGCACGCGTTAAACTGTTAGGTACATTGCTCGGTAACATCCTGCACGAACAGGAAGGCAATGACGTGCTCACTGCCGTAGAAACCCTGCGCAAAGGCTATATCAACCTACGCAAAAACGACACCCCGGCCAAACGCCGCCGTCTCGCCCGGTTTATCGAAGGCCTGTCATCCGAGAGTCTGGTGCATATTGTACGTGCCTTCAGTACCTATTTCAGTCTTATCAATCTTGCCGAAGAGTCCTACCAGCATCACCAGCGCCGTAAACAATTACGTCAGGCAAATGGTGACAACACGCTCTGGACCGGTTCCTTTGACAGCACCCTGCGCGAACTGCGCAACCAGGGCATTAATCCCGAGCAACTGCAAATCCTGCTCAATCAACTGGCCTATATTCCAGTCATCACCGCGCATCCTACTGAAGCCAAGCGCCGCACCATCATGGATGCACAGCGCCGCATCTTTTTAACCAATGAAGAACTCGGCGATACCCGACTGACCAAACCGGAAAGGGTAACACTGATTGATAAACTCGAAAGCCAGATTCAAATCCTCTGGAAAACCGACGAGGTACGCGTCATCCGCCCTCGTGTGAAAGACGAAATTAACTACGGGCTCGCTTATTTCAACGAATGTTTGTTCGATGCGGTTCCTGACACCTACCGGAATTTTGAAAATGCCGCATTGCGTGTTTGTGGTACAACAGCCGATGGCAAGCCTAAAATCACCATCCCCAGTTTTTTACGCTTTGGCTCGTGGATCGGTGGTGACCGTGACGGCAACCCCAACGTCAAACCAGAAACCACGATCATGGCGGTACGCTTACAGTCGCAAACCATTTTGCTGGAATACCTCACCCGTATTCCTGTACTCATTGAACTGCTGACCCATTCCAACAAACTTTGCATTCCTACACAGGCAATGCATGACAGTCTGGAGCGTGATGAGCAATTCACTGGACATGCCTTTGCCGATAAACCAGAACGCTTCACTCACGAACCGTACCGGCGCAAACTGAGCATTATGCGCTACCGGCTTGAGCGTAACCTCATCGTACTCAAAAACAAGTTACAGGAACGCACCGACCGCGACGACACACCCACCATCGACCGTTATCCGTCCGAGCAGGAATTTCTGATTGATCTGAAAACCATTTATGACTCACTGGTCAGTCACGGCGACAAACGAATTGCGGATGGCAAACTCAAGGATCTGATTCGCCTTACCGAGACCTTTGGTTTTTATTGTTTGCGCTTGGATGTGCGCCAGGAATCCACACGCCACAGTAATGCCGTTGCCGAGCTTTTCCAACAAATCAACATCAACTATTTATCACTGGACGAAAATGCCCGCCTCACGGTACTGGAAAAAGCCATCAAAGATCCTACTGGTATCGATTCACAAAATACCCGTATCAGTGAACTTACACAGGAAACGCTGGATGTGTTCCGCGCAATGGTACAAATGCGTAACGAAGTCAGTAAAAAAGCCTTTGGCAGCTATGTCATTTCCATGACTCACGAAGCTAGCCATGTAATGGAAGTCTTGTTTATGGCACGTCTTGCCGGGTTGGCGGGATATAAAAATGCTGAGGCTCAGTGCAGCATTCGTATCGCACCACTGTTTGAAACCATCGAAGATCTGGCCCATATCGAGCCAGTAATGAGTAAGTTGCTGAACAACCCCATTTACGCCGCCATGCTCAAACAAGTCGGCAATCTGCAGGAAATCATGCTGGGTTATTCCGACTCCTGCAAAGATGGCGGTATTCTCGCCTCGGTGTGGAAAACGTGTGACACAACTGACCAACGCACACGGTGTGCGCTGTCGTCTGTTTCATGGTCGTGGTGGCACCATCGGTCGTGGTGGCGGCCCCACTCATGAAGCGATTCTGTCGCAACCGGAAGGTACCGTTCATGGTCAGATCAAATTCACCGAACAAGGCGAAGTGTTGTCGTTCAAATACAGTAATCAGGAAACTGCTGTGTATGAACTCACCATGGGCCTCACCGGACTGATCAAGGCCAGTGCCAATCTCGTGCGACCCATCACACCGGAATGCAAAGATTATCTGACCACAATGAATGAACTGGCCAGCACCGGTGAAGCTGCCTACCGTCAACTCACCGACCACACCGAAGGCTTTCTGGATTATTTTTACGAAGGCACCCCGGTCAGTGAAATCGGCCTGATGAACATTGGCTCACGCCCATCGCACCGTAAAAAAGGTGACCGCACCAAAACCTCAGTACGTGCCATCGCCTGGGTATTTGGCTGGGCACAATCACGTCATACTCTGCCTGCCTGGTTTGGTATTGGCACCGCGCTGGAGCAATGGCGTCAAAATGATCCGATTCGCCTGGCACGATTACAAAAAATGTATCAGCAGTGGCCCTTTTTCCGTGCGTTGCTCAGCAACACACAAATGGCCTTGTTCAAAGCTGAGCCCAATATCGCCAAGGAATACGCCAAATTGTGTGTTGATGAAAAAATCGGCAAACACATTTACACACTGTTTCAGGAAGAATATACCCGTACTGTTATGCAAGTGCTCAACATTACCGGTGCAAAACAACTACTGGAAGAAAATCCGGTACTGGAAATTTCACTGACGCGGCGTAATCCTTATCTCGACCCGTTAAACCATATTCAACTCACTCTATTGAAACGCTACCGTGATGAAACCCTCAGCGATGAACAACGTGAGAGCTGGCTCAACCCGCTGTTGCGTTCCATTAATGCCATTGCTGCGGGTATGCGCAATACCGGTTAGGCATGAACAATAAATAACTGATATTAGTGACGCTGTGATTGAGCAAAAGTACAGGAATATATTTTTCTGTTGGCCATTGCTTGGTGTCTGGGTTTTGCTGAGCTTGCCGCCAGTGCGGGTCTGTCTACAGAAATCGGTGCTTTCATCGCAGGTGTGACCCTGGCCAGAAGTCCCATCGCACAGTTCATTGGTGAGAGCCTGAAACCGCTGCGGGATTTTTTCCTGATTATTTTCTTCTTTTCATTGGGTGCCAGTTTTGATCTGCGTATGCTGTCGAGCGTGTTTGTTCCCGCCATCCTACTGACCTTTATTGTTTCATCTTACATTATCGTGCAACGTTACCCGACGCCCATTGCTATTAATTAACGACAAGCTCCGGCGGGATTAAGCGCAAAAATTCAGACCTGCAATTCAACAATCATCCCTGCTGTCAGCCAGCTTTTCAAAAAACCGGCGGCTTTCATGGGGACCATTTCTTGATCCTGCATTTCTTCAGCTAGCGCGCCGCACAGTTCGGAAAAATTCGCCCCTGCCAGTGCCGCCTGTAGCGCAGCCGCTTCATCAGCCTCCATAGAACGATACTGTGTCATCAGCTTATGTCGCCACAACAAACACTGCGCCGACTCCGCTAAACGTACCGGCTCGGGTACGGCTTCAGCGTTCTTCGCCATTCGCCAGCGAGCCAGGGTATTCCACCAGATCGCCAGAGTGCGCACTGAAGGATGAAACCGTATTGTCAGTTCCGCCCATGCTTCGGGGGCAATAACCGCCGCATCAGTCTCCGTGGCCACCACAGCATCTGCCGCATCAAACGCACCGACAAAACACCATTCCAGTTGTGCCATTTCGGCAGGCCAATGGTGTTCTCCATGATCTGGCTGATAACCTAAAAACGCGGGGAAAT
>QIGJ01000106.1 GCA_003229995.1 Gammaproteobacteria bacterium
TTTCGCGCTCAAAACGATAACCCAGCCGTAACACCCTTTTTCGGTGTTGATAACGCCAACTCGCTGTGGCACGCGCCAGCTCGCTGGCTTTGCTATCCCACTGCAAACTGCTGCGCACGCGGGTGGTTGCTGTCCACTGACTTTTTAATTCCGCCAGCCAGTGCGAGACCGTGTCGGTTTCTATTGCTGCTCTGGGCAGGGTGACTTCACGATCCTGAAAGTAAAAGATACGACCCAGGCTGGCACTCAACAGTTCCCGACCCTGTACATCCAGAAACCGTGTGGTCAACGCGGTGCTCAGTTGATTGGCGTCGCCCACACGGTCTGCACCATTAAACCGGTTTTCCCGGAACAATCGGTCAAAACCAAACAGCGGCAGGCTGCTGTCAAATACCCGGGAAATACCAGCTTCGTCCACAATCAAATCAGCCTGCTCTTTTTTGGGGACATATAAATAAAAGAGTCTTGGCTCCAGAGTCTGCCGCACCGCACGCCCGCTGGCGGATAAATCCCGTTCAAAAATCAACCCGCTGTCAATGCTGAACAACGGCAGGCTGCGTGCCGGTTTGGCATCAGTGAGAGAATCGTTGTTTTGCAGTGTATATTGCGTGTGGCGCAAGCTGAATTTGGGCAGTAAAAACCCCGCCGCTTCCCGGTGCGGCCAGGCAACACTGGGCTGCACATCCCAGCGTGTCCCTGTCACACCTTCGGCACGATCAAACTGCACCGCTTCTGCGTTCAGCGCCCATTCCAGCCCGGCAAACCCCGACCACGGATTCATGCTGAATTGTAATTGCGGCAGTCGTTGATAGGGTCGGGAGGTGGCGGGCAGGCTTTTGTCCAGAGTTTGAAAGCCCTGCAACAACAGGCTGGCACGCCAGTTTTCTGCCTGATAACTCAGTTCGCCACGACGCTCAAGGTGGGTAAGACTACTGGTAGCCAGCTGGTTACCAAAGTCATTGAGATAATCACGATCCGAGGCATAGCGGTAATCCACACGGCTACGCCAGCCTTTGCCCGGTTCACCCGTATGGCGCAGAGTCAACGCTGAACGATCAGCACCGAACACCCGGTCATTGGGCAGCTGTGCCACGTCCAGCTGGCCTCGACTGTGTTCATTGAGATAACGAAACTCTCCCTGCAACAATACACCCCGGCGAGTCATAAAACGGGGCGTGAGAGTGGCATCACGGTGTGGTGCAATATTCCAGTACCAGGGCACACTCAGTTCACTGCCCGCCACGTTGCTTTCACCGAAGGAGGGCACCAGAAAACCGGTTTTGCGCCCCTGCAACGGAAAGCTCATGTACGGAAAATAAAAAATCGGCACATGCATGAATTCGATACGCGCATGGTGAGCAATGCCTACGTTGGCGAGGGTATCCAGCCGCAGGCTACTGGCCTTGAGTAACCAAGCGCTGTCGCCTTCGTCACAGGTGGTGAATTGTGCGCCCTGCAATTCGGTCACCGATTGACCCAGCAAGGTCACGGAATCTGCTTTGCCCCGGATATGTTTGTCGGTGAGCCAGAAACGCGCGGGGCTGAATTGTCCCGTGTCTTTGTCCAGTTGCAGGCTGGCGGTATCGCTGGTAAGTAAGCGGTTACCAACGGTATAACGCACATCACCTTCAGCACGCGCCTGATCGGTCAGTTCGTTGTAAAAGAGACGTTGTGCTTCGAGGCGTTGCACACCGCGCTCACCAATGACCTTACCCTGCAAACGGTATTCGACACCTTCTTTGCTGATCATGTCGGCGGTAAAACGCATGCTGTTATTTTGCAGGTCTTCCCCTACTGTGGGAGCCAAATCAGCCGCTGGTGACGGCGCACAATAGGACCATGGGGTTTCTGCTGCCTGCGCAGGAATCACTCCTGCGGCCACAATAAAACACAGCCAATACCTGTGTTTTATGGTTGCCGCAAGGGCAATCCGTTTGGCATCTGTTTCCCGCATATTATTTGCCAATGCCTACTTACCAATACAAAAGCTGGAAAAAATTTTGCCCAATAATTCATCGGCGCTGACTTCGCCGGTAATTTCCCCCAGCGCCTGCTGAGCCTGACGCAGATCTTCCGCCAGCAATTCACCAGCGGCATGGTTTTGCAATTGCTGCTGACCGTTTTCGAGGTATTGCTGTGCGTTGTCCAGCGCCTGTAAATGCCGCCGTCGCGCCATAAACTGCCCCTCGCCACCCACCTCATACCCTACACAGGCTTTGAGGTGTTCCCGCAGTGTTTGCAGGCCTGTGCCGCTGTGAGCAGACACGGCAATTTCCGTGATATTTTTAGCCGCCACCGGTACTGTGTCTACCGTCAGCAAATCCATTTTGTTTTGTACAAGGGTGATCGGCGGGCCTGCCTGACCCAGTTGTGTTAACAGGTCTTGTTCCTGTTCATCAAAGGTCTGGCTGGCATCATGCAATAAAAGAATACGATCAGCACCTTCAATTTCCGCCCAAGCGCGACGGATGCCTTCCTGTTCCACCGCATCGTCGCTGTCACGCAGGCCAGCGGTGTCGATAATGTGCAAGGGCAGGCCATCCAGTTGGATGTGTTCGCGCAGGATGTCGCGGGTGGTGCCGGGGATATCGGTGACAATGGCGGTATCCCGACCAGCGAGGGCATTGAGCAGGGTGGATTTGCCAGCATTGGGTCGCCCGGCGATGACCACGGTCATCCCTTCACGCAACAAATTGCCCTGGCGGGCAGCGGCCCGGGTTTCTGCCAGGGTGTTCATGACAGCGGTCAGTCGTGCCTGCACCTGACCATCACCGAGAAAATCAATTTCCTCTTCGGGGAAATCAATAGCAGATTCCACGTAGATGCGCAGTTCTGTCAATGCCGCCACCAGGACATGAATGCGTTGTGAAAATGCGCCTTGCAGGGAGCGTACCGCCAATCGTGCAGCCTGAGCCGAAGCGCTGTCGATAAGATCTGCCACCGCCTCAGCCTGCGCCAGATCCATTTTATTATTAAGAAAGGCACGTTCGGAAAATTCGCCGGGCCGGGCCGGGCGGGCACCCAATGACAGACAGCGTTGCAGCAACAGATCCATCACTACCGGCCCACCGTGGCCATGCAATTCCAGAACGTCTTCGCCGGTAAAAGAGTGGGGTGCAGGAAAATACAGCGCAAGACCCGTATCCAGTGGCTCGCCATCATCAGCACAAAAGGGGAGGTATTCAGCCTGACGTGCTACTGGCACATGGCCCAACAACCGGCGGGCAATAGTGCGACTACCGGAACCCGACAAGCGGATAATGCCCACGCCACCGCGACCTGGTGGCGTGGCCAAAGCAGCGATGGTATCGCTACCCGTCGTATTGACGGTGGTCACAGCACATTACGCTTTGGCGGCGGCCTGCGCCTCGACTTTGCGCGTGATATACCACTGCTGCGCAATGGACAGGCAGTTGTTGACCACCCAGTACAACACCAGTCCTGCCGGGAAAAAGGCAAAAAAGGCGGTGAAAATAATCGGCAGCGCCTGCATTATTTTCTGCTGCATCGGGTCCATGGGTGGCGGATTCAGTTTTTGCTGAATCCACATACTGATACCCATGAGAAGCGGCAACACGTAGTAGGGATCTTTCGCTGACAAATCGGTAATCCACAACGCAAAAGGTGCCTGGCGCATTTCCACACTTTCCAGCAATACCCAATAAAGCGCGATAAAAACCGGAATCTGCACCAGTATGGGCAAACAGCCGCCCAACGGATTGATTTTTTCCTTTTTGTAGATCTCCATCATCGCTTTGCTCATCTTCTGCCGGTCATCACCGTAGCGCTCTTTCAACGCCTTGAGCTTGGGTGAGAGACGACGCATGTTGGCCATACTTTTGTAGCTGGCAGCAGACAACGGGAAAAAGATCAGCTTGATAATCAGCGTGACAAAAACGATGGCCAGCCCCCAATTACCCACGACACTGTAAATTTTTTCCATCACCCAAAACACGGGCTTGGCAAGAATATCCAGAACACCATAATCCACGGTCAAACGCAGATTGGGTTCGATTTTTTCCAGGCGATACTGCTCTTTGGGGCCCGCATAAAAAAGACTGGTGAAATGCGTGTTGTTGCCCGGCATGATACTGCGTTCTTCTCCGGACTGGCCCAGCAGATAACGACCATCGGTCAATGCTTTGGTATAAAAATGATTCGCCGTGTCCGCTGGCGGTATCCAGGCACTGAGAAAATAATGTTGCAACATGGCAATCCAACCACCTTTGTTGTAACTCTGCTCAGCTTTCCAGGTTGCCATATCCGAAAATTCAACTTTTTCGTAAGGGTCCCAACTGCTCGACACCACACCACCAGTGTAGGTGTACAAAAGCCAGGATTCACGCGCCATTTCTGTCCGCTGTAACTGCTGATAAGCACGGCCCTTCCAGGCTTGCTGGCCGTTATTTTGTACTTCCACATCCAGATCCACCGTATAACTGTCACGGTGGAAAGTGTATGTTTTGATAACCT
>QIGJ01000326.1 GCA_003229995.1 Gammaproteobacteria bacterium
ACACCCAACCGGTGAGCGACCTCTTCGTAAGCTTCGACGACACCGCCCAGTCCTTGACGGAAGCGGTCTTTGTCCAGTTTTTTGCGGGTCTCGATATCCCACAGACGGCAACCATCAGGGGTGAATTCATCACCCAGATAAATGTCACCCTGAAACCGACCGAACTCCAGTTTGTAATCCACCAGTAGCAAACCAACATCAGTGAATAATTGGGTGAGCACACCGTTCACCTTGAAGGTCAGTTCTTTCATTTTTTCCACCGCGTCGTTATCCGCCCAACCAAAAGACCGAATATGATATTCGTTGATCATCGGATCATGCAGCTCGTCATTTTTGAGAAAAAATTCGAACGTGGGCGGATTCAGATTAATGCCCTCTTCCACACCCAGTCGTTTGCAAATACTGCCCGCTGCGATGTTGCGCACCACACATTCGATAGGAAACATATCGAGTTTTTTCACCACGGTTTCTTCTGCGGACAGCAATGCTTCATGATGAGTGGGCACACCCGCTGCTTCCAGTTTCTGCATAATGAACGCACTGAATTTGTTGTTGATTTCACCCTTGCGCTCCAGTTTCTCAATTTTCTCGCCGTCGAAAGCAGAAGTATCGTTGCGGTAATGCAGGATCAATTTATTTTCGTCGTCTGTGTAATAGACGGACTTGGCTTTACCCGCATAAAGCTCTTCACGTTTTTCCATTTTTTTACCCTTTTTTTAGCTTTATTAAGTTTCACAAAAAATGCTGTTTTTGTTGACCCGGATGTTTTATGCACTATTCGGGTTAAACATCGCGCCACGCAAACCCCGTCTGCTGGTCGGCAATGCTCACCCAATCGGCCGAACAACCCATGACATCAGCCAACGCAGCTTGTGCCAAAGCCGGTGTATTGTGTTTTTCACTCAAGTGTGCCGCCACCAGTTGCGTCAGCTTTGAGGTATCAATCCGGCTTAAAATATCCGCAGCCTGTACATTACTCAAGTGCCCTTGATCCCCTCCCACTCGTCGCTTGAGTGAGGGAGGGTATTCGCCGTTCGCCAGCAATGTCACGTCGTGATTGCATTCCAGTATCAGCGCATCACAAACGGACAACTGTGTTTCCAGGTGCGGTGTCCTGCTGCCCACGTCCGTCAGCAAACCAAGGCGTTTGTCGCCGTTACCAAAGACAAACTGACACGGTTCACGCGCATCGTGCGGCACAGGAAACGGTTGCACTTCAATATCACCAATGGCAAATGTGCTATGACTGCAAATACGTTTTTTTTCGACCCGTGTACCCAGCCGGTCTGCCGCAAACGTTCCTCCTGTTGCCCATACCGGGATGGCGTATTTTCGTGCCAGCGCACCCACACCATTAATGTGATCACCGTGCTCATGGGTAACCAGTACCGCACTGATGGCCTCCGCAGAGCTGCCCAGTTTTGCCAGCCGCATCTCGGTTTCTTTCATGGAAAACCCGCAGTCCACCAGCACGCGGGTGTTATCCTGCTCAACCAGCATCGCATTGCCACGACTACCGCTACCCAATGAGGCAAAACGCATTCAGGAGCCACTGATCCGGTTCAGCGGTTTGCTCATTTCAGCTGACCCAGCAACAGCACCAGTAAATTTTGTGTAATCTGGGATTCGTCAACATCACCGGTCTGATTACGCACACTGATATGGGTAAATTCACCCTTTTCCCGCACATGAATCCAGTATTCCTCGCGCACGGTGGCACTTCTCTTTTTGCCAAAATTCAGCTCTTCTTCAGACAACCCCGAAGGCAGATCATTATAAACGTGGTAAATACGACTGCTACGGTTGTGGTCTTCAATGGTGAAACCCAATGCATCCAGCGCCAAACCGGTGCGACGCCAGGTCAAATCAAATCCGGCTTTGACAATGATCGCCGTACTCTGCTCGCTGTCCACATCAATGCGTGCCTCCAGTGGCTGCAACGGCACCGCATCACTGACGTCTTCGGCGGCAAGATAACGCGCCAGACGATTAAGCATTTCCACGGCGCGGTCTTCGTCAGACGGACGCAATTCCCAGTGGCTTGCCTGTTCACCCTCGCCCGCTACTCGTTGGCTATTACGTTGTGTCAGAAAAATATCCGTATAACCTGGCTTTTCGGCGGACTCAATGCGAATACGCAGGCTTTCGCGCCAATTGGCCTGACCATCGCTGGCAGTATTTTCACCCGTCCCTTCATCAACGTATTGCGCTTTCCAGTCCGTTTCCAGTAGGCCGATAGCCGGTTCATCACGCTGTACGCGGTAACCGCGCATGTCGAGGAACTTACGCACCAGAGGCCAGGCCTGTTCAGGCTCAGCTTCCACCACCAGCCAACGGCGCGGACCTTCACGCATGCGCTGCACCCCTTTGCCCGCAGGCAATACCCGCTCACCAATGCGCGGCGGCTCATTGCACTGACAATCGACAGTTTGTGCTACCGATTTGGCGGGAGAGTCAGTCAACTCAGGCAATACCGGCCGTGCCAATCGCGGATTACTCTTGGGGGTCACCAGATCTGGCGGTATTTCCAACGATGCCAGTAAACGGGCATCGTCGGCCTGCCCATCTTCACCTGCAAACCAACTACAGGCATTCAGCAGGGTAACAATCATCAGTAAAAACAGCCCGCGCAAAGCTGGGAAGAAAATTCTCTTATAAAAAACAAACGGCATCGGCACTGCGTTCTCCTGATATTGGGCAACTCGTATGGAACAGTTCATTAAATAATGAAAAATGTGTGGCGTAGCTGATCATATTACAACCTGGTTCAACACACCCGCCTGCTGCATGGCCTCACGCAACGGCGCATGACAGGCCGCAGCTAATGGTGTCAGTGGCAAGCGAATGCCCTCAGAAATCAGCCGCATTTCCTGCAACGCCCATTTCACCGGAATCGGATTGGATTCCAGAAACAGATTTTCATGCAAGGGCATTAGCTGCTGGTCGAGGCGCTCAGCTTCGTGACGATCACCACGCAGGGCCGCTGCGCACATTTCCTGCATGACTCTGGGAGCCACGTTTGCGGTAACAGAAATATCCCCTTTGGCACCCATGAGAATCAACTCCATGGCCGTGGCATCGTCACCACTGTAAAGGTCCAGCCGGTCACCGCAGCGATCAAGAATCTCCTGTCCACGGGTGAGATCACCTGTTGCCTCTTTAATACCCACGATATTACTGATGGTCGCCAGACGCTCCACCGTCTCCGGCAACATATCGACCGCAGTACGGCCGGGCACATTGTACAGAATCTGTGGGACAGGCACAGTTTCTGCCACAGTACGATAGTACAGATACAATCCTTCCTGTGTGGGTTTGTTGTAATAAGGAGTGACCAACAAACAGGCATCGACCCCCGCGTCCATCGCACAACGGGTGAGATCAATAGCCTCACGGACAGAATTGGCCCCCGTGCCCGCAATGACTGGAATACGCTTAGCAACATGCTCAACCACGCGCCGAATGGCTGCGCAATGCTCATGCCCGTCCAGCGTTGCCGACTCGCCTGTGGTGCCCACAGCCACAATGGCATCCGTACCATTCTCGATATGAAAGTCTACCAAACCGTCAAGGGCTTCGTTATCGACCGCACCGTCAGCCTTCATGGGCGTGACCAGGGCCACCATACTGCCGTGAAACATGAAAATTCTCCGCTACAAACAGACCTGAAAGGACAAAGACGCAATGGTACTGACCTGCTCTGTTGATGACAACATCTACGCCGTTATTAGTCTGCACGTCCAGCGGCTGTTTTAGCAAGCACAGGCCGACGAAGCCGACCAATGGTGATAAGCTACACTCAAAGCGACGCAGAGAAGAGATCACATATGGAAAGTTTTTTGGTCATTACCGCTCTCGGAGAAGACAAACCGGGCATCATCAATAAACTCGCAGAAACCGTAGTAGGATGCAGCTGCAACGTCATTGACAGTCGCATGAGCGTGCTCGGTGGCGAATTCGCGGTAATGCTCATGGTCTCCGGCAAATGGAACCGGCTGGCCAAACTGGAAGACACATTAAACGCCTCCAGTGAATCCCTTGGCCTCGCTATCATCTGCAAACGCACCGAACCCGGTAAATCCACGACAGATCTCATGCCTTACTGTATCGAAGTGATTTCCATTGACCAGCCCGGTATTGTGCATGAACTGGCGCGTTTTTTCTCCAGCCGTAACATTAATATTCACGAACTCAATACCACACAATACGCCGCCGCACACACCGGCACACCCATGTTTGCCCTGCACCTCACTGCCAACATTCCAGCCAGCATGCACATTGCCGGGCTGCGTGACGAATTTCTGGATTTTTGCGAAACCCAAAATATGGATGCCACCATGGAACCCATGAAACCTTGAACCTAAGGAATGGGCACGTAATAACTTCCCTGTTTGGCGCTCAGATTTAGTTCGTATTCGTTCGTTCTGATTGAGCAAAAGCGCAGGAATAGTT
>QIGJ01000351.1 GCA_003229995.1 Gammaproteobacteria bacterium
CATCCTGTTGCAGCGCATGGGCGATAAACTGCGTCACCGATGTTTTACCATTGGTGCCGGTAACGCCAATCACAAACTGTTCTTTCGTCGGCTCGCCATAAAATCGCTCAGCGATGCAGCCCACCCTGTTTTTCAAATCAGGTATGCCATACACCGGCACTTGTCTATCACCCCGTATTTCCTGCCGTGCTACAGCGGAGGCCCACAACACCACGCTCGCACCACGCTTAATCGCGTCATCGATAAATTCCTTGCCGTGTACCTGTTCACCACTCAAGGCAAAAAACAGATCACCTTGTTGTACCTTTCGGCTGTCCAGACACAGCCCATCAATGACCTGCGTGGGTGCTTGGCGAATAAAATAAATGCCGGCAATCAGCTCGGCAAAGGTCAATGGTTTTGATGTAAGTTGCGCGTTCATCACTGCGTCCCACCTAAAGATACCAGCCGCTGGCCAGAATCCGGGTTTACGTTATCCGGGGGAATATCCAGCATGCGTAAAGCCCCCGCCATCACCCTGGAAAACACCGGGGCTGCCACAGCACCGCCGTAATATTTTTCACTGCGAGGCTCGTCAATCATCACCACCATGGCCAGTCGTGGATCACTGGCCGGTGCAAAACCGGCAAATAACGCCAGATAGCTATCCTCAACATATCCTCCGGCACCGGATTTTTTCACCGTGCCAGTTTTGCCCGCAATGCGATAACCCGGTACCGCAGCCCGGGTACCTGTACCCCCTTCTTCTACAACACGCTCCAACATTCGGCGTACCTTGCGCAAACTGTTTTCACTCAATACCGGTTCGTACAGGGAGGCCAGTTCTGCGGCCTGTGCTTCGCTACGGCGCAAAAAACTCACCGGTAACGGACGGCCGTCACTGGCCAGCGCTACGTAGGCACGGGCCAGTTGCATGGCCGTTACCGACAGCCCGTAACCATAAGATACGGTGGCGCGCTGGATGTCACGCCAGGCACCAAAGTCGGTTAACAGCCCCGACGGTTCACCGGGAAAACCACTGCCGGAATCCGCGCCCAGGCCCACGCTGGCAAAGACCTGCCACAGGTGTTCCGGGGTAATCGCCAGCGCCAGCTTGCTGGCACCCACGTTGCTGGATTTTTGCAGAATAGTGGAAACATCAATAACACCGTAGTCACGGAAATCACGAATGGTTTTGCGGCCGACCTTGAAATAACCCGGACGTACATCCACCACCGTGTTGCTGTTAAAACGTCCCGTTTCCAGCGCAGCCGCCACCGTAAACGGTTTGATGGTGGAGCCCGGCTCAAACACATCGGTCACCGCACGATTACGCAAATGGCTGCTTTTCAGTTTGTTACGATTGTTGGGGTTGTACGCTGGCTGATTAACCATGGCCAGTACTTCACCGGTACGCACGTCGAGAATCACCACCGAACCGGCATCGGCACGGTGACTTTTTACGGCTGCTTTCAGTTCGCGGTAGGCCAGATACTGCAAGCGGCGATCAATACTCAGCACAAGATCTTCACCCGGCTGCGGCTCGGCAACACGCTCAACGTTTTCCACCACCCGGCCGAAGCGATCCTTGATCACCCGCTTGGCTCCCGCAATACTTTTGAGCCGTGCATCGTGTACCAGCTCCATGCCTTCCTGACCCTGGTCATCCACATTGGTAAAACCCACCACATGGGCGGTCACTTCACCGGCCGGATAAAACCGTTTGTATTCCGGTGCCAAAGCCACTCCCGGTACTTTTAGTGCCATGACTTTTTGTGCCAGATCTGGAGCGACCCGGCGCTTCAGATACATGAATTCCTTATTGCGTTTTGCTGCCAGCTGACGTTCCAGTGCGCCGCGCTTGAGTCCCAGCACCTTGGTCAGTCGTGGCCAACTGTCGCGCGCCAGAATCAGCTCCTGAGGATTCGCCCACACCGAATCCACTGGTGTACTGATGGCCAGCGGCTCACCCAAACGATCCGTGATCATACCGCGATGCGCAGGCTCGGAAACCACACGCAAATAACGTGCATCACCCTGCCCTTGCAGAAAATCCTTACGCACCACCTGCAAATCCACCGCGCGCGCCACCAACGCCAAGCCCGCTAGGCTCAGCACTGCAAGCACCAACAAACGTCGACCGCGATAAGTAGGTGTGGGTGTTTGTTCGCTCATTCTTTTAAATTCGTTCTCTTAACAAAAAAACCCTTCTCCCCTTGAGGAGAGAAGGCCGGGATGAGGGGTGAAACGCACGGAGGTCATTTTTCCACCTCTCACTCCAGTCATCTTCAGCCAGCAAAACATCACCGT
Source organism: Gammaproteobacteria bacterium (assembly GCA_003229995.1). Classification (GTDB taxonomy): domain Bacteria; phylum Pseudomonadota; class Gammaproteobacteria; order SZUA-152; family SZUA-152; genus SZUA-152. The sequence continues at coordinate 2,290 of QIGJ01000351.1, forward strand.
CACGGCTTCTGTTCTGCCTGTTCCACAATCACCACCTCATCCATTTTGGGATTCACCATACGCAGTTTTTCTCGGGCAATACGCTCCACCCGGCTGTGCGTCGCCCAGGTGCCCTGCTCTAACTGCAACTGTCCCCATTCCACATTCATCTGATCACGCACTTTCTCCAGTGCCTGCAATGCCACAAACCGTTTACGACTCTGATGCTTGGCCTCAATCACACCCACCGCCGAGACCAGCACCGCCAAAATCATTACTACCAATAATTTGTTCATTCAATACAACCATTTCAATGCAACCGCTCTGCTACACGCAACACCGCACTGCGGGCACGCGGATTGGCCGCAATTTCCTGTTCACTGGCACGGATCGCCTTGCCAATCAGCCGGATGCGCGGCGACAACGCCGACTGCGGAATCGGTAAATCCGGCGGAAAGTCATCACCTCGCGCCTCTTTGCGCAACAGACGTTTAACGATACGGTCTTCCAGAGAATGAAAACTGATCACAGCCAGTCGTCCACCGGGTCGCAACACATCAAGCGCCTGTGGCAAACATTGTTTAAGATCATCCAGCTCATCATTAATAAAAATACGAATCGCCTGAAAACTGCGCGTCGCCGGGTCTTTACCTTTTTCATGCACAGGACTGGCCTCAGCAATCAAAGTCGCCAATTGACGGGTCATGCTAATAGGAGTTTCCTCACGCGCCTTCACAATGGCGTAAGCAATGCGTTTGGCAAACTTCTCCTCGCCGTATTCACGTAACACCCGGCGAATATCATATTCTTCAGCCCGCGCCAGCCACTGGGCCGCGCTTTGTCCGGTTCCTGGGTCCATACGCATATCGAGATCACCATCGTGGCGAAAACTGAAACCCCGTTCGGGGTCATCCAACTGGGGAGACGACACCCCGAGGTCCAGAAGAACCCCGTCCACACCACCTGCTTCCGACGCTCGCCAACCGTTTTCCCGCACCAGACGCTCCAACCCGGTAAATGAACCCTGCGCAATACTGAAACGCGAATCTGTGCCAAATCGGTCCTTTGCTGCTGCTACTGCCTGTGGATCCTTATCGATGGCCAACAACTGCCCCCGTGAATCCAGGCGATCCAGGATGGCACTCGCGTGACCACCCCGACCGAAAGTGCCATCCACGTAGATGCCATCAGGCCGAATAGCCAGCGCTGTCAACACCTCCTCAAACAACACCGGCTGATGCGCGAAGTCTTCGCTCATCGGCGTTATAACGACATCGTCTCCATCTCTGCGGGCAGATCACCAAGATCATCACCCGCTGCCATCCAGTCACTACGGCTTTCTGTCCACAATTCCTCATTCCATAACTCAAATTTATTGCTCTGCCCAATCAACACCACACGTTTTTCCAGATCTGCGAATTCACGCAACGGCGGCGGCACCAGCAAGCGACCTGTACCGTCCATTTCCACCTCAGTGGCATGACCGATCAACATCCGCTGCAAACGCCGAGCCTGTCTGTTGAAACTGGGCAGTTTTTGTAACTTGCGTTCGACAACTTCCCATTCCTGCAAGGGATATAACAGTAAACAGCGATCACTGTTATCAACCGTGATAACCATCTGGCTATCACACGTATCAGACAATCGCTGACGGTAGCGCGTCGGCATAGCCACGCGCCCTTTGGCATCCAAATTGAGAGCATTCACCCCTCGAAACAATTTTTTCGGCTCCTCGTATAACGATCAGTCAGTGCTACGCTTGGTGTGGCGGCATGATCACCTACGCATTAACACGCAGTAAGCTCCACCTCTAAAGCGGCCGCGAATTCAAAAAATCCACAATTAGCCACTTTTCTCCACAATATTGCACCACTATAGGTACCTGATTCCCCTACTGTCAAGAAAACAACGCTCGGAATAACAGAAAAAACCTGCTTTCCACACAACGACTTAGAGCAACCTGCTCAAAACTCATCCAACTAAAACCCGAGTAACTTTATGTAATCAAATCGTTGTTAAATGAACTTAAAGTAAAACCTTAAGAAGAAACTAAATCAGGGGCAGGAAATATTACCAAAAATAAAATATGGTCATTTTTTGACCATATAAAAATTGAATAAAGCTATGAAGGTTAAATAAAGAAAATCACGTAGGGTAGGCACGTTTTTTGTGCCCACACGGACGGCACCAGACTGCAACCACCGAGACGCAGAACCAACATGTGGGCAAATACTAAGGAATGGGCACCCTTGTATGATTAACCGATCAAGGTACCGGGAATAAACACACCGTGCAGGATTAAAGCAGCAATGGACCAGCAATGAAAAACAGCAACGCACCCGCCCCGACCGGAACAAGGCAAACACCTGCCAAAAAGAAGTGGAAGTCGGCCTGTAAGCCGGGTTCTGTCGTGAACAGTCATTCATCTGGCCAACGTGTCAC
>QIGJ01000217.1 GCA_003229995.1 Gammaproteobacteria bacterium
GGAGATAGTAAATGAATATTCGTCCTTTGCATGATCGAGTCATCGTTCGCCGTATGGAGGAAGAACGTACGAGTGCGGGTGGTATCGTGATACCTGATTCGGCAACTGAAAAACCTGCCCAAGGTGAAGTGGTTGCTGTGGGCAAGGGAAAAATTCTTGAGAATGGCGATGTGCGTCCCCTGGATGTGAAGATTGGCGACAAGGTGCTGTTCAGCAAATACGGCGGTACCGAAGTAAAGGTGGAAGGCGAAGAACTGCTGGTGATGCGTGAAGATGATATCACGGGCGTTATCGAAGGTTAGTCCCGTTCGCTGAACGAACAGTCACTCATCAAATTCAGTTATAAACAGACAAAATAGAGGATTACACACATGTCCGCAAAAGAAGTGAAATTCAGTGATGATGCCCGCCACCGCATGATTGCCGGTGTTAATGTTTTAGCCAACGCGGTTAAAGTCACCCTGGGTCCTAAAGGCCGTAACGTGGTGTTAGACAAAGCCTTCGGTGCTCCGACTATCACTAAAGATGGTGTTTCCGTGGCCAAAGAAATCGAGCTAGAAGACAAGTTCGAAAATATGGGCGCACAGATGGTGAAGGAAGTTTCTTCGCAGACTTCTGACGCTGCTGGTGACGGTACCACTACCGCCACTGTGTTGGCTCAATCCATTCTGGCCGAAGGCATGAAAGCCGTGGCTGCGGGTATGAATCCCATGGATCTGAAACGGGGCATCGACAAAGCCGTTACGGCTACCGTTGCCGCATTACGGGACATGTCCGTGCCTTGTGAAGACGACAAGGCGATTGCCCAGGTAGGCTCCATCTCCGCCAATTCCGACGAAGCCATTGGCGGCATTATCGCTAAAGCCATGGGTAAGGTGGGTAAAGAAGGCGTGATTACGGTTGAAGAAGGCACCGGCCTGGACAATGAACTGGATGTCGTGGAAGGCATGCAGTTTGATCGAGGTTACCTCTCCCCTTATTTCATCAATAACCAGGAAAGCATGAGCGTCGAAATGGAGGCTCCTTTGGTGTTGGTGTACGACAAAAAAATCTCCAACATCCGTGACCTGTTGCCTATTCTCGAAGGTGTGGCCAAGGCGGGTAAGCCGTTGTTGATTATTGCCGAAGACGTTGAAGGTGAAGCTCTGGCGACGCTGGTGGTCAACAACATGCGTGGTATCGTTAAGGTTTCTGCGGTGAAGGCACCGGGTTTTGGTGATCGCCGCAAGCAGATGCTGGAAGATCTTGCCATTCTCACTGGTGCTACCGTGATCGCTGAAGAAGTGGGCCTGTCTCTGGACAAGGCCACCGTTGATGATTTGGGTACGGCAAAGAAAATCAGCATCACCAAAGAAAACACCACCATCATTGATGGTGCTGGTAATAGCGCTGATATCGAAGGCCGGGTCAACCAGATTCGTGCGCAGATCGAAGAAGCAACTTCCGACTACGATAAAGAAAAATTGCAGGAACGTGTTGCCAAACTGGCGGGCGGTGTTGCCGTGATCAAGGTGGGTGCTGCTACTGAAGTCGAAATGAAAGAGAAAAAAGCCCGCGTCGAAGACGCCCTGCATGCAACACGCGCCGCAGTGGAAGAAGGTGTGGTGCCTGGTGGTGGTGTTGCTCTGGTACGTGCTTTGCAGTCATTGGATAAACTTAAAGGCGATAATGAGGATCAGGACGTTGGCATTACGTTGGCCAAACGTGCCATGGAAGAGCCACTGCGTCAGATTGTTGCCAATGCCGGTGACGAAGAATCCGTGGTTCTAAACAAGGTTGCTGAAGGTAAAGGTAACTTTGGTTACAATGCTGCCACGAGTGAGTACGGTGATATGGTCGCCATGGGTATTCTTGATCCCACCAAGGTTACCCGCACTGCATTGCAAAATGCCGGTTCCGTTGCGGGCCTGATGATCACTACCGAAGCTATGGTGGCCGACAAGCCTTCCGATGATGCCGGTGCTGGTGGTGGTATGCCGGATATGGGTGGTGGTATGGGCGGAATGGGTGGTATGGGCGGCATGATGTAAGCCACGCTCATCCCAGAGCCTTAAGCTGTGTTTGCAGCGGTAAAATAAACCCCGTCGCTGGCCTGATAACAGGCTGTCGGCGGGTTTTTTTTGTTTGTACCTTATTGTATGGGTGTGTTGGCGTAATTGACTGTAGCGCTTCCGCATCCGGGAGTTATGGGCATTATTACTTATCGCCCGGTAAACCGGTCGGAAACTAACTTGAAATAAGTTAAAGTGGCACCACTTTTTTAGATTCTCAGATTCTCAGAGGCTTGGATTATTGCCTTTGCTTTTAATGCTATCTCTCACCCGGACACTCATGAAAAAACACGCCATCGCACTATTGGGTTTCGGATTATTAACGCTCGTGTTGATTACCGCGATGGTGATCGCCACACGAACCCCAGCGCATGCTCTAACCCGCTCGGCAGTGCCAATAGCCACTCACGCCAAAGATGTGAACGCCGATACCGTACGTGCATTGGACAGTATCTTTGAAACAATCGACTACCGTTGGCCACCGGGGGGACAGCAAAGTGTGCCGCCGTTGATGCTTAACAAGCTGCCCAATGGTTTTGGTGAAATCCCCGATGTTGATAAGCGCCGAGAATTGTTTTTGCGTGCCTTGTTACCCATTGTGCTCATCGAAAACCAGCGTTTGCGGGAGCAAAGGGAGCTGGCTTCCTGGTTATTGGAAGGCAACCTGCCCGCTGATGGCAGTCCTATGCGTGACTGGTTGAACAAACTGGCCAGACAATTGCGGGTGCGTGGTGATCTCAATGAATCGGCCGTACGCGAAAAAATGCGACTGCGATTGGATGAAATTCCTCCTGCACTGGCGTTGGCACAAGCCGCTATCGAAACCGGCTGGGGCAGTTCGCGTTTTGCACTGGAGGGCAACAGTTTGTTTGGGCAATGGACTTTTGGCAAAACCGGTGGCCTGACGCCTAATAATCGTGATGCCGATGCGACGCATCTGGTGGCCAGTTTCCCTGACCTGCGTGCCTCGGTACGCGCCTATATGCGCAATCTCAATACCAGTACTGCCTACCATGAATTCCGCACTTTCCGCGCAGCGACCCGTGCTGCGGGTAAGCCGCTACATGCTTACGAGCTAGCCGGGCATCTGCATCGTTATTCCGCACATGGTGAAAATTACATTACAGAGATTCGGCGTATCATTCGCAGCCCGGCTATTGCGGCACTGGCCAAAGCCAGTCTGGCTGATGGGCAGCAGGCCTTGATGGAAGATGAGCACAACGAAAAATCTGATTCTTAACGGGTGTTACGCAAAAACGGTAAGTCTTTAATGTGTAGTAGGGGCAATCCCTGGTGTTCGTTGCCCCAAATGTTGGTGCTACTGGCATACATGTGGCACCCACAAAGGGTGCCCCTACGGGCATAGCCGTCAGGCTAAATCCTCCCCGGATAGATGCTTGGGTCGGTGTTGTTCCATTCTATTCAGCGCAGAGTAAAACCGTTTGGTGGAACCGCTGCGCTTGTTCCACCCTACCACCGGATAGAGGTGGAGCCTCGGTATAGAGGGTGGCATTGGGGCGTCCATAGCTTTTTTGTTCCTCTCGATTCAACACAGAGCAAAACGGTAGGGTGGAACAAGCGCAGCGGTTCCACCATGGCCTTGCAGACATCCTGTAAACTCGATTGCCTAAAAGGAAGAATAAACTCACGTCACTCGAATGATGATGATCACTGTCAAGCGACTGATTAATGAAGACTTTCATTATCCAAATAATTAACAGGCTTGCGTAACCTGACGGTTATGCCCCTACGGGTGCGTAACATTAGTTTCTAACTCAAAAATAACTGATAAGCCGGATTGTCAGTTTCTTCCTGAGCCTCATACCCCAATTCATCTAAAAATACCTGAAATTCGTCAGTATCTTCTTTGGGTACCTGAATGCCGGTCAAAATCCGTCCATAAGCTGCACCATGATTACGGTAGTGAAACAGGCTGATATTCCAGCGTTTGCCGATGCGGTTTAAAAACCGCAACAATGCACCGGGTCTTTCAGGAAACTGAAAACGGAACAGACGTTCGTTGGCGACGTGTCCGGCGCTGTGGCCACCGACCATATAACGAATGTGTACTTTGGCCATTTCGTTATCGGTCATATCCAATACGGAGTAATCACTGTTTGTCAGCTCGCTGATAAGGGCGTCTTTCTCAGTGTCGCTGCCGTGCATTTGCACGCCGACGAAGACGTGGGCTTGTGAGTCGTCACCATAACGATAATTAAATTCAGTGATGCCCCGCAGGCCGATGATGCCGCAGAATTGACGAAAGCTGCCGGGTTGCTCAGGGATGGTGACGCTGATCAGTGCTTCGCGGCGCTCACCCAGTTCGGCGCGTTCAGCGACGTGGCGTAGGCGGTCGAAGTTCATATTGGCACCGCTGTCGATGGCGACCAGATTCTGGTCGCGAATGCCCTCACGTTCGACATATTTTTTCAGTCCGGCAACGGCCAATGCGCCAGCGGGTTCGGTGATGGAGCGGGTGTCATCGAAGATATCTTTGATGGCGGCGCAGATTTCATCGGTTTTAACGAGGATAATTTCGTCCACGGCTTTGCGGGCAATGCGAAACGGTTCTTTTCCGACTTGCCGCACGGCGACGCCGTCGGCGAAGATACCCACTTGGTCGAGCAGTACGCGTTCGTCCGCAGCCAGTGCGGCGTGCATACTGGGAGCGTCTTCAGGTTCTACGCCGATGATTTTGATTTTCGGGTGCAGGGTTTTGACCCAGGCGGCGATACCAGCAATGAGACCACCACCGCCCACGGGTACAAAAATGGCATGGAGTGGTGAAGTGTGTTGTTCGAGGATTTCCATGGCCACCGTGCCTTGGCCCGCAATTACATCGGGGTCATCGTAAGACGAAATGAATGTCATACCGCGTTGTTTGGCAACGCCCATTGCGTGTTCGAAGGCATCGTCGTAGGCATTACCGTGCAGAATAATTTCACCGCCCAGGTGCTCAACAGCGCGCACTTTGATGTCCGGTGTGGTTTTGGGCATGACGATGAGTGCGTCCAATCCCAAACGTTGCGCAGCCAGTGCGACGCCCTGGGCGTGATTACCCGCCGAGGCGGCGATAACCCCTTTTTGCTGTTGAGGTTTACTAAGACCAGCGATTTTATTGTAAGCGCCGCGCAACTTGAACGAAAATACGGGTTGCAGGTCTTCTCGTTTGAGCAGTACACGGTTGTTGAGGCGTGTTGACAAACCCGGCGCGATTTCCAGTGGCGTTTTTTTAGCCACGTCATAAACACGGGCATTGCGGATTTTTTCAGCGTAGTCTTCAAACATCAGCGTACGGTAGCAGTTTGCTGTTGTTCTGTATAATGACAGGGAGAAAAACCTATTATCCCTTTGGATAAACCAAGGATACAAAAAATGAACCAAGATGAAATGAAAAAAGCAGTGGCTAAAGCTGCTCTGGAATACATCAAGCCGGGAATGACGGTGGGTGTGGGCACGGGCAGCACAGCCAATTTTTTTATTGATGAGCTGGCAACTATCAAGGGTCAGATCGAAACCACCGTGGCCAGTTCTGAGGCTTCGGCCGAACGACTCAAAGGTCACGGCATTCTGGTGGAAGATCTCAACATGGTGGATTGCATTGATGTCTATGTAGATGGTGCTGACGAATCCAACCAATATCTGCATCTGATGAAAGGCGGAGGAGGGGCTCTGACTCGCGAGAAAATTGTTGCGGCAGTGTCAAAGCAATTTGTTTGTATTGCCGATGAATCCAAGCTGGTGGATATTATGGGCGAGTTTCCACTCCCGGTTGAGGTGATACCCATGGCGCGGTCTTATGTGGCGCGGGAAATTGTGAAGCTGGGTGGCCAGCCAGCCTATCGCGAAGGCTTTGTCACGGACAATGGCAATGTCATTCTCGATATACACGGGCTGCAAATCATGAATCCGGTGGAACTGGAAAATCAGTTCAACAGCATTGTTGGCGTAGTGACTAATGGCCTGTTCGCAGTGCGTCCGGCAGATGTGTTATTGCTGGGTACGCCGGATGGTGTAAAAACGCTCACATAGCGTTAGTCCACCATGCCTCGGTTGCTCATCACTTTAGGCATTCTTCTCGTGGTGGTCGGGGTGTTGTGGCCGTGGCTTTCAAAACTGGGGCTGGGGCGTTTGCCCGGCGATATTGTGGTGGAGCGGGAGAACGGCCGGTTTTATTTTCCGCTGACGACATCGCTGATTGTCAGTCTGGTGTTATCGCTGTTGTTTTGGTTGTTTCGTCGATAGCTTTTTTTATGCCAAAAAGTCACCTGTGAGCATTTTCAAGCAATTACGGATTTTATTTCTGCTACTGATCCTGTTTCTGGTAGCAGCGGGTACTTGGTTGAGCCAGTGGCGCAGTACCAGCTGGGATAAGCCGCTGGTGGTCGCGATTTATCCCATTAACGGAGACAACAGCACCCAATCCGCAGCTTATATCGAAGACTTGTCACTGGAGACTTTTGACGATATAGAAACTTTTTTTGTGGATGAGGCCGAGCAATTTCGGTTGGCGTTAAAGCAACCGGTGGACATCGTGCTGGGGCCGGTATTGAGCGAACGTCCCCCCGTGCCACCAAAAAACCGCAACCCGCTGAAAGTTATGTGGTGGAGTTTGAAAATACGTTGGTGGGCCTGGCAGGTCGGTCGAGATGTCGGGCCACCGGCAAATATTCAGGTATTTGTGCTGTACCATGACCCCGAACCCCGTCCTCGACTGGCGCATTCGCTAGGTCTGCAAAAGGGGCTTTTGGGGGTGGTACATGCCTTTGCCAGTCAACGTCAGGCGGCGGGTAACAATATTGTGATTGCCCATGAGTTGTTGCATACCGTGGGTGCGACGGATAAATATGATCCGCAGACAAATCAGCCTGTTTTCCCCACCGGCTATGCAGAGCCAGACAAAGAGCCAGTGTTGCCGCAGGAATTTGCGGAAATCATGGCGGGTCGGGTGCCGTTAAGTGATACGCAATTTCGACAGGCACAGGGACTGGGCGAGGTGATGATCGGTGAATACACGGCGCAGGAAATCCGCTGGGTAAGATGATACGTGCCATGCCCAGAGAGAGGTGATTGAGCGGTCATCCCGCTATATCTGCTTTTTCTCTTTTCCGATTCGAGGTGACTCCGTCATCTAGGCCTTCTGTTCGTATCTGCAAAAATGCCTATCTTTTAGAATTAAAACGCACGGGTAATATTTCAACCACTATTGCCAAGCTAGCTGCGCATGAAGGTTGATGCTGACTCACTAAATTAGTTTCTAAAATAAAGCGTCAATATGACACTTAACCCCCTTTTTTTATGGTAAGGCAAATGACGCGTAATAGCCGCTTTATTGCAAGGAATTTCAAAGCTTCCGCTCCTGCTCACGCCCCTAACCTACATCCCTGTAGGCCACGCAGCCATGGAGCAAATAAGGTGTGCACACGATCTAAATCTCAATCACCATGGGTATATGGCAAGACCTCTACGCATTAAATCTCTCAGCTTCTTTTGTCATATGAACTTGCAGGACGTTATCGCTTACACCTTTTCACTATGGACAGAATTGTACGAGAGGAAATGTAATGATTAAAGAACTGATCCCATTTTCTTTTCTCAACTAAAAGTTTGTCTTCCAGGCTACCAGTACACCGCTAAAATAGTTTCGCTGATGTGCTGGCATTGCTTTTATTTTAATAAAAGGCCAGCATGATGCCAGTATTTCTTTGTTTTTTATTATCTGCTATGGCACAGATAATTCTATTTCTTTACTGTCGATGGGAAGGGTAACGTCTCTTGACCACTCATTCCATGAGCCAAAATAAACCTTAAGGTTATGAAACCCGGCCTGATGCATTGCTACGTAGGTATTTGATGCCCTGGCTCCTTTAAAGCAATAAATGATAATTTCACTATCAGTATAAATACCTTTTTGTGCGCATAAATATTTTATTTCTTCATTTGATTTAAAAGTTGCAATATTGTCGTTATCTCTCATAAATTCATACCACTCTATCCATATAGCACCGGGTATGCGTCCTTTGCGTGGCGCGAAATCTATACCATAAGGCGATGAGCTTTTTCCTATCCATTCAGTTTTATCTCTATTATCCAGCAAAGTAGTGCTGTCACTGTCTATTGCTTTCAAAACGGTATTTTTGGTCGCCATAATGGAACTATTAATGTTGACAACAAAATCACATCGGATGACATTTTCAATATCGCTTGTTGTCGGGTTACCCATTTTTTTCCATTGTGAATAGCCTCCTTCAAGGATTCCAATATGCTGATGGCCCAGATATTTTAGTAACCAGAATCCACGGCAGGATGCGCCATAACGTGTATTAAGGTTATCTTCATAAATTATGACCATCTTGTCAGAAGAAATACCTGCTTTTGAAAACAGCTCTGTATATACAGATTTAAGTTCATCCAATCCGTCATCTGTACTTTTGCTGAGAAAGTAAAAAATTTCCGAGATATTTGTTGCACCCGGAATATGACTTTTTTCAAAGTCTTCTTTGTCTCGAATGTCAATAAAAACAACATTTTGGTTATTTATGGCCTTTATTTCATCTGATGTATATAATATTTTTTCGGACATTACTATCTCCATTTAGTAATTTTATTTTATAGTATGAATTAAGATTTAAAATTTTTCGTGCAATAGGATCAATAATTTATACCGAGCCAATAATGGCAGATTAATACATAACACGCCAGTGTGGTGGTTTCTCCATGATACAAACTGACCAGTGTCATAGAGCTGCTTTGGGGTTGTAAAGTATGACATGTTGACCACTAGGAATGATCGGTAACTCGGGAGATTCTGAATTGTCTCTCAAAGAAGAGAGTCAATTGAACAAGTGATGATAAAGCGAGAACAACTGATACAGTTCAGGAAGTCGGACACTTAATTTAGCCAAAAATTAGTTAATTCGTCCGTTTTATAGGTTTAAACCCCCGCCTTTCAGGCGAGTAGCTTCCAGCGTAAGTTTAAATCCCTTCGGGTTCTATTCCCCGCCTCTTGGGGCGTAAAATGATAACTGCTCGAATATAATATACCCATGGCGCTAGAGTTTTAGGTGTTACGGATTAGAAAAATACTTGTGGACTGGCTTATCTGGCTAGATTAACACCAAATTCTCAACCGCTACGAGTATATAACAACAGGAATAGCCATGTTCACAAAAATAATAATTAGTTGCCAAATGCTGATGCCCATTATTTTTCACCTTCTATTTTTGAACCAAGCTTCCAAGTTGATAAACCTAAAATAAGGCCGCTAACTAGCACACTACCCAAAGGCAATAAAACAGTGGGACTCAGAACAGAATTCAAACCGGTCCTTTTATGTATTCGCCATACTGGGTAGAGCAATAGTATTGCGAACGCAACTGTCTGAATTAAGTACTCTTCCATATTTCCTCCTTTGACGCATAACGTCTTAGCTAACAGGCGATTTTTCAATGCGCGGGTTTTTGCGCATTGAAAAAATTGTCCTTGTTGAGCGTCGTGTTAGATTGCGGTACTAATTTAATACTTGGTAATTGACTTAATTCCCGCTGTTTTTTATTGTTGAACTTCAATCTCTATACTAAGTTGTATTGATGTTCGTATTATCTTTCACTATACCAATTTTCAATTTTCAATTTTGGAACTCTTGAAAATTCTTTTATGTTGTTCGTAATTAATATCCCTTGGTGTTCAATTGTAGTACCTGCAATTAATACATCATACGGGCCAATCGGAGTGCCTTTTTTTTCTAATTTAGCTCGAATAGACGCAGAAGAAAATGCCTCTTTGTCTCCAAATGGTAGAATGTGTACCAAAGAACATATTTCTTTGAGCTGGGTCTGTCTTTTTTTAGGAAAGCTCGATTTAGCTATCCCGTATTCAAGTTCATAAATGACAATCGAAGGAATCGCAATTTCTTTAGGGGAAATAGATAAAAATTTATTGGGCACATTGCCCATACCCTTGAAGAAATAAATCAACGTGTTTGTATCAATAATATACATTAAAATTTCTCTCGGACAGCATCTGTACCAAGACTTTTTCTAACCTCATCAATGGAAGGAAAATCTTCCCAACTTCCTGCAAAATCGACTACGGATTGTGGCCACTCATTAGCCACCTTTTCCAAGATAAGTTTAGCTATCCACTTACTCTTTGATAAATGGGCAGATTTTGCCGCTTTCGTCATCCTGCTCTCGATCTCATCTTCAAGATAAATTGTAACTTGCCCCATACTCTCACCTCATAATTACAGTATATGTGTAATTATATGTGTTTTACATAAGTTGTCAATATTAGTAAGTGTGTTGAAATTCTGTTTATTGATGCGGTTCACCCTGAACATAATACTCTGGCAGCTTGTGGATGGATCAAGCGTGGTAAAAAACGAGAGCTC
>QIGJ01000219.1 GCA_003229995.1 Gammaproteobacteria bacterium
TGCCATTCGGTACGTTCCGTCTGTTCACCTGTTTGTTTATCTTTCCAGCTTTCACTTGTTGCCAACGTTAAATTAGCCACAGCGGCTCCACTAGACATATAACGAAGCTCGGGATCCTTACCCAAGTTACCAATTAATATTACTTTATTTATACCTCTGGCCATTTTTATATTCCTTATTTCATAAATTAATTATGCGGGCTCAGCAACAGAAAATTTTTCTAGCTCAGTTTTATCCACTACCTTGTTATCCACTTTCAGATAAGCAACGCCATCTTCCGCGACCACCACCACTTCCGCAACGCCCGTAATTTTAGTTAACTGTGTCGCGAGCAGGGCAGCCTTTTCCTCATTGATGTCGCCTAATTTGATCATGTATGTACCCAAATATTTTGGGTTATTCATGGTAGCGGCCAGTAAACACCACACGAATGCAACAACAGCTGAAAACATAAAGACGCTGGCGATGCCAAATTCACCGTAGAGCCAGCCACCGCTGACACCGCCAATAAAAGCACCGAAAAACTGACTGCTGGAATACACGCCCATAGCGGTTCCCTTTTTATCAGGCGGTGCCGTTTTAGAAATCAGCGAAGGCAGAGACGCTTCCAAAACATTAAAGGCAATAAAGAAGATGAGTAACGACACCACAATACCGGTTACCGACGTATAGCTCCAGGCGAGACAAAGCTGAGCAATACAAATGAACGCCACTGAGCCGACAAAAACTTGTTTCATGCGACGTTTTTTCTCAGCATGTATGATAAAAGGCACCATTACGCCCATCGAAATAACCATAACCGCCAAATAAACCAGCCAATGGCTGCCTACATCAAGCCCAGCATGATCGCGCAACGCTAAAGGCAAAATAACAAAGGTTGCAGTCAGGGTCATATGCAGGGCAAAGATACCAAAATCAAGCCGGAGCAATTGTCGATCACCTAAAATAGCTTTAAATTGGGCTGGAACCGGCTCAGCATCACGATGAAAAGTGCTCTTCACGGGATCCGGCACCACATATTTAACCACTGCAATGCCGCCAATGGCGAGTATTGCAGTCAGCCAAAAAATACCGGCAACGCCAATCCAGCTGTTTAATATTGGGCCAGCAATTAGAGCGACGCTAAAAGACACACCAATGCTTATGCCAATCACGGCCATCGCCTTGAGACGATGCTCTTCACGGGTTAAATCAGCAGCAAGCGCCATAATAGTTGCGGCAATAGCACCCGCACCCTGTATCGCTCGACCGATAACCACACCGACAGCGGTATCTGCCGTGGCCGCAACCGCACTGCCTATGGCAAAAATAATTAAACCGGCAATAATGACCGGTTTTCTGCCAATACGATCGGATAACATACCAAAGGGTATTTGTAATATTGCCTGGGTCAGGCCATACATGCCCACCGCTAACCCAATCAACAGCGGAGTAGACCCTTCCAGTTCTTCCGCATACAGCGAAAACACGGGTAAAATCATAAACAAACCCAGCATTCGTAACATAAATATTGATGCGAGTGAATACGCTGCTTTTTGCTCTAACGGAGTCATTCCATCTTTGTTCATCATTATTTTTATTATTCTTTTTCGTTTTGCTTATTGACCAGAGAAACGCGTATATTACCAGGTTGCCAGATGACTTACGAATGCGGAAATTACTACTTTAAATAATATGGATACAATATCAATTCGCGGTGCGCGCACGCACAATCTTAAAAATATCAACATCGATCTGCCCCGAGACAAGCTCATTGTCGTAACCGGATTATCCGGTTCGGGGAAGTCTTCATTGGCCTTCGATACGATCTATGCAGAGGGTCAGCGTCGCTATGTTGAGTCGTTGTCCAGCTATGCGCGACAATTTTTATCCGTCATGGAAAAGCCTGATATTGATCATATCGAGGGCTTATCTCCGGCGATCTCTATTGAACAAAAATCAACGTCGCACAACCCTCGTTCAACCGTCGGTACCGTAACCGAGATTCATGACTATTTACGCTTATTGTACGCCCGTGTTGGTATACCTCGCTGCCCTGATCACGAAGTCAACCTTGAGTCCAAGACCATCTCGCAAATGGTTGACCAGGTGCTGACACTCCCTGATGGCACCAAAACTATGTTGCTTTCTCCCGTGGTGCACAATCGCAAAGGTGAACATTTACAATTATTGGAAGGCTTACGCAGCCAGGGTTTTATTCGGGCAAGAATTAATGGCAAAGTGGTGGAACTTGATCAACCTCCTAAACTTGACTTAAAAAAGAAACACAACATTGAAGTGGTCATTGATCGCTTCAAGATTCGCCCGGATATCCAGCAACGCTTGGCCGAATCCTTTGAAACCGCGCTCAATCTCAGCGAAGGCATCGCGTTAATCAGTTTTATGGATCCTGAAAACACGCAACCTGCAATGCTATTTTCAGAAAAATTCGCCTGCCCGCACTGCGGTTACAGCATTAGCGAGCTGGAGCCTCGACTTTTTTCTTTTAACAGCCCAACAGGAGCTTGTCCTGAGTGTGACGGGCTGGGTGTCGCCCAAATATTTGATGCGAAACGCGTGGTATTACACCCTGAGTTGTCATTAGCTGCTGGGGCTGTTCGCGGCTGGGATCGGCGTAACAATTATTATTTTCAGATGATTTCATCGCTTGCCCAGCACTATAAATTTGACATCGACGCCCCCTTTGACACGCTTTCTGACACGATCCGAAGTATTATTTTATACGGCAGCGGCGATGAAATCATTGAATTTATTTATTACAACGATAAAGGCAAACAAAATAACCGAACGCACCGCTTTGAAGGCGTTATTCCCAATATGCAACGCCGCTATCGCGACACCGAATCCAATGCGGTACGTGAAGAATTAGCTAAATATCTCAGCACTGAATCTTGCCCATCATGTAAAGGCGCACGACTGCGTTTGGCAGCACGCAATGTATTTATAGAAGACCGCACGCTGCCGGAACTTGCTGCGCTGTCTATTGAGAAAGCAATCGATTTTTTTAAACAACTCAATTTACCCGGACAACGAGGTGAAATTGCGGAAAAAATAACGAAAGAAATTACCCAGCGATTGAGTTTTTTAGTTAATGTAGGTTTAGATTATCTCAACCTTAATCGCAGTGCCGACACCTTATCAGGAGGGGAAGCTCAACGCATCCGCTTAGCCAGCCAAATAGGTGCGGGACTGGTTGGTGTTATGTATGTTTTAGACGAACCGTCTATCGGCTTACATCAAAGAGACAACCAAAAATTACTCGATACGTTGATTTATCTGCGTGATCTTGGCAATACGGTCATTGTAGTAGAGCATGATGAAGAGGCCATACACAGCGCCGATTATGTGGTTGATGTTGGCCCCGGAGCCGGAGTCCATGGCGGGCAAATTGTCGCCGAAGGAACGCCCGATGAAGTCATCAACAACCCCGCTTCACTCACGGGACAATACTTGTCTGGAAAACGTGAAATCAGCATTCCACTCACGCGCACAGCGCCTCCGCGAACAGAAACCATTTCGATTAAAAATGCTCGTGGCAATAATCTAAACCATGTAGATGTACACATCCCCATTGGTGTCTTTACGTGTATTACGGGAGTCTCAGGTTCAGGGAAATCTACCTTGATCAACGACACACTATATCGTCATGCCGCACTCAGTATTAATGGTACAGGTGACACTCCGGCACCCTGCGATGAAATCATCGGACTTGATTTATTTGACCGCATTGTCGACATTGATCAAAGCCCGATTGGCCGCACACCACGGTCAAACCCAGCCACTTACTCTGGCCTGTTCACCCCCATACGTGAACTCTTTTCCGGAACACATGAAGCACGTGCACGGGGTTATTCGCCAGGACGATTCAGTTTCAATGTAAAAGGTGGGCGCTGTGAAGCCTGCCAGGGAGATGGCGTCATCAAGGTTGAAATGCACTTTTTGGCCGACGTGTATGTGACCTGTGACGTTTGTAAAGGAAAACGCTATAACCGTGAAACACTGGAGATTCGTTACAAAGGTAAAACGATCCATAACGTACTCGACATGACCATTGAAGATGCATCCAACTTTTTCGATGCGATTCCCGTTGTAAAAAGAAAACTCACAACGTTAATGGATGTGGGACTCGGTTACATCAAACTGGGACAAAATGCGACAACACTTTCTGGTGGAGAAGCTCAACGCGTGAAACTCTCGCGCGAGCTGTCGAAAAGAGACACCGGCAATACACTGTACATTCTGGACGAACCCACTACGGGCCTGCACTTTCATGACATCAAACAACTGTTAACGGTATTGCATCGTTTACGCGATAAAGGCAATACCATCGTGGTGATTGAACATAACCTCGATGTTATTAAAACCGCAGACTGGATTATTGATCTTGGCCCCGAAGGCGGTGATAAAGGCGGCGAAATTGTTG
>QIGJ01000222.1 GCA_003229995.1 Gammaproteobacteria bacterium
CCACATGCTGACAACATGCCGGCAACAGCGAAGGCGATCAATGCCTGGCCAGTCATGGGTTGTTTCTTTACTCTCATCGTTATTGTGCTCCTTTGTTGTTTAAGATTAATCCTGTTCAGAGGGTCTACTCTTTTTTTGGGATTGTTGTTAAAAAGTGGCAGCATTACTGCGTTTAAATGATCAATTTTGTTAAATATTTTTTCATTTATTTATTCTTCGATCCGCAGGCCCAGATAAACAAAACGGCCAGCAGCAGGGCGGTTGTCAGAAGCGATACGCGGATTACGATGTTCATCGCTCAGGTTATCGACGCCACCAAATACCTTGACCCCACGGGTAATAACTTGAGTCAATTTCAGGTCCCAGGTGGTCCAGGCAGGTGATTCCTGAAAATTATCCGTATCGTAAAACTCTTTGCTTTGATAGACTCCACGCAAAATCACGACGGTCCCCCACGAGCTGTGCGCATAATCAGCTCCCAGCTTCACTTGATGGCGGGGACGTTCTCTCAGCATTTTTCCGGTAGTGCGATCTTTACTATCAAGAAAGGTGTAACTTCCCTTTAGTCCCAGTATGCCCAAATAGAGATTGCTACTGAGTTCTGCACCTTGCGTCATGGCTCGGGAAAAATTATCGTATTCAAAAATGTTCAGACCGGTTTGATTTGATTTCCCCGGGTTGATGCGTGTGCCAATAAGGTTTTTAATATTGTTGCGGAACAAAGTAATACCGGCATGAAAATCACCTTGGCGGGCAAATTCAATGCCTAATTGATAACTGTCAGAACTCTCCGGCTCAAGGTCAACATTACCAAGCACCATGTAGCCCAGTTGACTATGATCAAAAACGAAATATTGTTCTTTCAGATCAGGAGAGCGATAGCTGCGGCCAATACCAATTCGCAGATTGGTGATGACGCTGGGAATCCAGTCCGGCGTATACATCACATTAATTTTGGGCGCGGCATAAAATCCAAAACGATTGTCATTTTGCACACGAATACCGGGTACAAGTTCCCACTGATCACTCACAAAAATGTCGTCTTGAAGGTAAGCTTCAACGGTGTTTTTACGCTCTCCATCCACTTCACTACGGCGCGACTGGCTTGGCGTGCTGATATATTGCTCAAGCGTTTCTTCCCGGAACAGTAATCCTGAGGTAAATATCTGATTCTTCCCCCAGGGTTTATCCCATTGCAGTTCGGCGCGGTAGAGTTCGATTTTGGCATTGCGTTGTTGATCGATTTGCGGTGTACTAATCACGTCCTGCTGAGTGATGTCTTGCCAGTTTTCACGAAACAACCAACCACGCAATCGCTCACCGTTATCAAGCAAACGTTCTACACCTAATGTTGTACTGAAGCGGCTGGCCTCTTCATTTTTTTTCTTTTTGATATAACCAACACCGGGTGTGAAATCTGAAAGAATATTGTTGTTTATCACTTCTCGGTAATAACGCGGTGCAATATATATTTCGGTTTTTTCATCGGGCGTCCATGCAACACGCAGGTTAATGTTTCCTTTGGAGCCTGCTTCACCTTCTGAACGAAAACTATTTTGATCCAGGGTATAACCTTCTTTGTCACGGAGATCAGTGTTGAGTTGTAGATAGCCAATTGAACGCTTGATTGCCAGGTTGACCGCCAAGCGACGGCTGTTAATCTCGCTGGCATTACCGCTCAGGTTTTTATCACCGTAACTGCCCCCATCCACGCTTAACTGATAGCTCAATGGCTTTGATGGTTTGCGAGTGATAATGTTGATAACGCCACCCATCGCATTGCTACCATAGAGTGCCGAGGTCGCCCCCTTCACAATTTCGATGCGCTCAATATCCATAGAACCAATTTGCGTCAAGTCAACTGAGGAACCGGTGCTGGGACTGACAGGCTCTCCATCGATGACGACCAGTACCCGGTTGGCATCCATACCCTGCAACCAGGCGACAAATCCATTCTTTTGGTTAGGTTTGAGCATCAAACCCGGCACATCTTCCAGTGCCTCTTTTACGTCGCGGGCGTGAGTTTTTTCGATCTCCTTTCGGGTTACTACCTCGGTGCGCACCGGCACCTCCAGCACCGGTTTTTCGGTGCGGGTGCCAGTGACAACTATTCCATCCATTTCAACAATATCACTGGCTGATGTCGCTGATATTTCAACAGATAACAACAGCAACATAACCAATGTTCGCCAAGTTCGCCAACAAAAAACAGGCATAAAAATCCTCCGAAAACAAAAGTGCCTTAACCAAAAAAACCATTGGCTGGCTACCTTTTTGCCTTTTTCGGAAGAATCAGGACCGGGTGGCTGGCTATACCCTATGGGTATCCTCACCAAAGAGTTTATTCCTTGGTGTTGTAAAATTTTATGCCGGGTGTTATGCCACAGAGGACACTCTGGAGTATTCGTGAACACCTTTGGTAAAGGCAGATAAACTTGATTGAGACAACAGCATCAAATATTTTCCATAGCGCTTGCATTCACGTTTGATGCGGTGAACTGCCTCATGGCTGATACAGTCTATCGGGCAAAGCACCGCATCGACTTGACTCAACAAGGCACCCAGCCGCTGAGGACTCTCTTCTCGTCCACCATCGTGATGAATGAAATGCCCATTTTGTTGTTCCACCAGCATGCGAAAATGAGCACAAAGCCGATTACGTCCTCCAACATAAAGAATACTGTGTCCATCAAGATCTATTTTTTTCTGACAAACATCACTTTTTCCATAAAAACCCTGCTGAATAGACAGGGTGTTTTCCAGTGCAATTTCCAGTGCACTTTGTTCAGCGCTTCGCATCAGTAACTGGCTTTCAATATGTATATTTTTGGTATGAGCTATCTCTGCAAATCTCTTTTGCTTTGCTGCGTTTTCTTCGGCCCGGTCAGCACGTATATTTGCACTGTTGAGTTTGCAAGCATAGGCCTCTACCTGTGAACGCAAATGACGTATCATGTCACCATTTTCCAATAACGTAATTTTTGCCTTTGCCTCCAAGAGCTGCTTTTCGCTTTGTAACACCTTGTTCAGACGCTTATTCAGCGCTTCAATCATTTCATCTTTTTGACGTGTTCGATTGAGTAGTGCCATACGGGATTGGGTCACCTCTTTTTTCAGCCGAGGCAGGCGTTGTCGTAATTGGGTCAGCGCCTGCATATCGATACGAACAGAACTGCCGGACAGATGAGACAGCATGTGTACTTCGCCGTACACTTCGAAGAGTAATGTTTCAGAAGCTTGGGGATGGGTCAAAACTGACCAGAATGCCGCTGCTACTTCTCCCTGGGAAACAGCTTTATTCCATAAACGTTGCAGATGTTCTGAATCATTTGCCTGATTAAAGCACTGTATCGTTTCTTTATATTTCCGGTCGAGAAATTTGGCCGCAGGACGTGCAGCCTGGGCATCACCCAGCATGGTGACAAAATTGATATGCAATTCATAATCGTTGATAGACTTTTTTGTGTTGATTTGAGCCTTGCGACAGAATCGGTGCATTTCGTTCAGTGTGAAACAGGTGCCTGCAATGCCGCAATGAAAGCGGCGCTCAAGCTGCCAGATTTTTTTACGGCGCGTACCAGGATGTGTGTTGGTGAACGATGTAATGTCAGTTGTTAATGATTTCAGATTAATACACATAAAAAACCTCCTGAAAAATATCCAAACCACGGTTTCTGGCTGGCTACCTTTGCCGGGAGGCATGGGTTGCTGGCTTTAGTTGTATGACGCAGACAACGCATCATGCTGCTATTTTGTGAGAATCAACTTTCCTTTACTGGTGAGCCGCAGGCGATATTCTTCACCACTGTGCTCAATCGCAAGCTCTTTTTGCCCGGCCAGTAGTTCGTTACTTGTTATGCGTCGTATAGCGGGAGCACCACCCGATTGTGATGCTCCCGCAGCCTGGGGGGAGTAAGCTTCTGGTTTATTCGTATTTTTCATTTTTGGCACTTCAATAACGAGACAACATTGTTTTTAGCTCGCGTATTTTTCGTCGCGGTAGAAATAATCGGTGTCTGCGTTTCTGTTAATGCATCCTGATCAATGCAGGTACGGCATTCGATGCACTCGTCACCAAAAGCGGGTGATTTTGCGCACTGAATCAGACTGATTTGGTCAGCACAAGAAAGCAACATCAGCCGCTTGAACAGTTTTTTCCAGTCATTTTCGCCGTTGGCCATATTATCACTGCGCCAATGAAGGCGTTCTTTGCCTGTGGCTGCATCAATCAGCGTCAACGAGGGGATTCCTTGCTCCAGTCGGGCATTGATCATGTAGGTCATCAATCATTCTCCTTTGATTTCAAACTACCGGCATTAACTTGCGGTATTTGCAAACTCGCCAGGACGCTTTCTGGCAGGGTTAAAAACGGGTTCAGAATGTTCATTCATTCTCATTCATTCTATGCCCGCGCTTTTTGCCCGTTTTGCTGTGCCAGAAATCACCTCAGTCATGTTGCACACAGCTCACCCGGGTGGGTCAGATCGTTAATCTTTCCGTAAGCTTAGTGAGAATCATTCTCGTTTACAAGGGTTGATTCGTATAAATCGGAAAAAACTTGCATACGCTGCCGAGAGAGTCAGCCATACTGCGGTCAGCCAGCCAATCACCCAACAGCGGTAATGAGTAGCCAGCCGGTTATCAGCCTCTGTTCCAGTGCTCGTCACGGAGCCACGACATAAGGAATGGAACACAATAACTGATACCAGTGGCGTTCTGATTGACGACTGCATGGATGCAGAGCAACGCAGGAGCCGTTGCCGGACAAAAGTGCAGGAATAGTCGTTCTATTTCGAGCTTTTGTGGTTGAAGAACGAGCGAAGACGGGCTGAAGCAGGGATGCCAATGGTATCAGTTATTGTGTTCCATTCCTCAGCATAAAAAAACAATCAGAAGGTCACTGACTTTGTGTTGTTGTCACCCACTGCTGATCCTTAAGGCGCTCAAATGCCTTTTGAATATGTTTGGCCTGCATCAGTTTCGCTTTGCGTGAATTCCAGCTTTGCACCTTTGTCACCACCTCCTCTCCACTCTCAACACACTCACGGGTACTCACCCAATGTACTGAAGCCAGAAGTTCCATGCTGTAAGGGGTTTCAAAACCTTCAATCAACGCCTCCACTTGTGCCAGACGTTGGCGGGCATCCACATCAGTGGCCAGAAAAGCATTGGCCTGAGCCACCGCATCGGGCATGAGATAAATCTGTGCGTCTTTGCTGCGATCACCATAACCACGGATAAAATGACCCTCGATGCGTTGCAGCACATGGTTGAGGTTTTCAGCATAAGGACCGAAGTGGTGTTTTACATA
>QIGJ01000218.1 GCA_003229995.1 Gammaproteobacteria bacterium
GATGCTCTGGTTGATCTTCGGCTAATCCCGGCGCAACTGAGTGCTCCGCTTTGGAAGTCAACTTATGAATTTTTAAATCAGGTTTGTCCATATATCGTCCGCAATAACCGGCATTTTGTAGTGGTGTCTGGGTGTCCTGGGTTTTTTAGCACAACCCAGGCATTGCTGAAAAATGTCCGTATTGATCGTTTTTATTAGCTCTTTATTAGTGCATCATTTATTGGCATAGAAGATGATTTAACTATTTCCATACCGCTAAATTCGATGCTTTCCACAAATAGCGAATCGGAATTAGGATGAATTTTTTTGGTGACTTGGTTTTCATCACTTTAAGTACACTATAAAAGTAGAGCGAACAATCATTCTATGTCAATTCTGCTTGAGCGGCTCACCTAAAAAATACCCACTGCGTTCCAACTCGCCGCTGCAATGCCGATTTGATAAATAATCTGGCTGACATTGGTCCACAAGGTCAGAGGCTTCATGCGTTCCGCGTCCAGAGGCACCACAATCGTATCACCAGGACGCACCTCCAGATTAGTGCCAAACCAGTTTGTGCTGTGGCTGGGCACCACCGCCCCATTGGCCCGCACCACATAAACACGGTCTTCGTCAGCACGATACGTCATGCCTCCGCTGCGATTAATATACTGTTGCACACTGCGACCATCGCGGAACAGGTGCGAAGTGGCATGCTGCACTTCGCCAAGAATGGTGACCTCCTGAGTCAACCCGGGAATCATCAGCTTATCACCATCCTTGAGCAGAATATCCTCTTCAAATTCACTCTCTTCTTCATCCTCGTCCCAACCACTATTACGGCTGGCCAACAACAGCGGAAGATCGATAACCAGTCGCCCCGTTGCTTTCGTGGCTTTGAGCTGTTTTAACAGTGAGCTTGCCATACCGGCCGAGCGCTGGGTTTCATCGCTGGTCTGTGCTTTTTCCAGATCAATGGCCGCCAGATCAGATTCCAGCCGCAAGCTCATGGCATCCAGTTGATTCTGCTCTTTTTTGCGTAAGCTCTCACGTAAAAACACAGCACCCTCGACGAAAGCCTCTTCGCTCAAGCCACCCGCCCGTACAAGCAATTCCAGCAATGTTTCACCCCGCTTCACCGGGTAACTGCCGGGAAAACGCACCTCCCCCATAATTTCCACCACGCGCTGAGCTGTCCAGTTGGGTAACCGTTTGATATGCAGAGAGTCATAGGATCGCAAACCAAGCTGATCTTCTGTTTTGTCCAGCTCAGGTGCCGACATAAAAGCAGCCAACTGAATGGAAACGTGATGTGTGAGTCGTCCCTTTTCCCGATCAATACGATATCGGCTCAATTCTGCTTCCAACGTGTAGGCTGATTCCGTGAGACCACCCGCTGCCCGCAACAAATCATCAACACCCATATTTTTTTCCAATGGATATTCACCGGGTGACTTCACCAAACCGCTGACACGCACTATCGCCGTCGGTGTGCCATTGTTTGCCTGTTCTTTGATTTGCAAAATCACCGATCCTAGCAGCACAGAACGATCATCATCTTTTGAAAACACATAAACTTCATCACGCGGACTGAGTAACGGATCTCCTGCGGTAAGATCATCCTGAACAGCATCGGGTGTGTTGATATCAAATGACTGTGCTGCCAAATAACGACCCTGTGCATCCTTGCGCATCAGCAATACATAGCGTGTATCACTATTCGTCGTTATATCTCCCGCAAAGCGCAACAAATCACGCAAACGCATTTGAGCGGCCAACGGGTATTCACCCGGCCAACGCACGTTGCCCGCAATCTGCACGATGGTTTCCGGGCGTTCAAAATTCGCCTGCTGTCGCAATTCCTGCACCAGCATTGCAAGCACATCATTACGTTGCTGCTCTGCCTCCGATGACAACCCAAAGACAAAAACCTGGTCGCGGGATTGCAATTTTAAATCTGCCGCAGAACCCGGAGTCGCAAAAATCTTATCCAGACGTGAGACCAGCACTTCAATAACACGATTCGGTTGCCGTTCACGGCGAATCAGCACCATGCGCAAGTCAGCCTCGGGCAACAACGTCTTAATTGATGGAAGCACATCAGACACACGCATGTCGGCATGCCATTGCAATTCACCGGGACGCTGCACATGGCCTGATATGAATATCGCATTTTCCATGCTGTCCAACACGGAGTAGACACGCAGTACATCACCGTTTATCACAGACTGCGTAACGGAGGCCGCAGATGATAAATCAATATCAATAACGGATTTTTCACCAATGGCATTGATACGTTCCAATTGACCCTTTACCTGATAAGCCGTAGGCAACATACCGCCTGCCATGGTCAGCATCTGCTGTATCGTACGTTCTTTTTTCAGCTCATAAATGGCAGGTCGACGCACTTCTCCGTCAACACTGACCGTATTGCCAATGGGTGGCACAAAAATCACGTCGCCCGGTTTCATGCGTGCATCGGCACTGGTATCACCACGCAACAATAAATCGTACAGATCCAGTTGCTGAATCCGTTTACCGCGCCGCTTGAGTTGGACATTACGCAATGAACCGATAGGCCGTACACCACCGCTAACAAACAACGCATTGGTCATGGTGGATAAAGAACTCACCGTGTACGCGCCGGGTCGATTGACATCACCCAGCACAAAGATGCGCATGGAGCGCAGCTCCCCAAGAGAAACATGAATCTGTACACCGGGCATTTGTTTTTTGACGCGCTGTTGCAGGTCATTTTTCAACTCATCAAAACGCACGCCGGTAATCGCAATGGGGCCGATGCCCGGAAACTGTAACAGTCCTTCACGATCAACCATCAATTCATACTGCTGGTTTTCTTTACCGTACAATTGCACCTGCACGGTGTCACCAGGGCCGATAATATAGTCAACGGGAATGGGGATTTCAGTGACGGGTGAAAAGGTCGTGGGCACACCTGCAAACAAATCGTAACCAAAGGGCTTGAGCGTTTTATTCACCTCGGCGGATTCCAGAACACTGTCTTCCCGCATGGGCACCGGCATAGGCATGGGTATAACCACTTCAGGCTGTTCCAGCGGCACCACCTTGCCAACACTGGGTGTCTTTTTAAATGTCTGTAATAATTCCGCCTGCTGCTCGGGCGATAACTGATCCAGCACTTGCATCTGCTGCGCTGACGGTACCGCAGCCTGCGGTGCAGCAAAAACCAACAGGCAAAACAGTATGCAAAATAGTATTAAACCACTACGCCCGGTCGCACGAATCAAAAATTTTACGCGTAAATCGATAAACACAATGATGCTCTCACTCCACTCCGTGCAACAGTTTTAATTATGTTGTCGCTGATTTTGTCACTGATAACGCTTATTGATGAAAAGCCGACAACAAATGACGGCCACTCCAGTCGAATAACAACGGGTCTTCCAGGATAGTGTATAAATCACCGGGAGATTTTACCATCTGCCCCACATCGCGCGTCCACGGCGAGATGGCAAAGCGTGCGACAGCCTGGGTATCCCGAGTCAACATGCTTCCCAACGGAATGGAAAGAAAAATACCCTTGTCGTTATACGGATCATCGGGACTGCCCGGCGAGGTGATGTCCCGCCCGTCCGTGACGGTATACCAGGCACCAATGCGCACACCGGAACGAAAACGGCGTTGTATTTCATAACGCACACCGACATCCTTGGCCAGAAAACGCCCACCCCGCAAAGTGAACGTCAAACCCTGTTGTTGCAAACGATAATGCACAGCCGCAATCGCGGTGGTGGTACGGTAATCACGAAAACCAAAATCACCATCGGTATTACGTTGTCGCAGAGTGTCCACGCTGAGATCCATCGCCCAGGGACTGGACTTGGAAAAATACAACAACTGGCCACCCACCCCGGCAAACATACGCTCATAATAGCCTACTGAGGCACGGGCATAAAAACGTGGCCGTAATTGTAAATACTGGTTCAACATCAGCTGATCAAGAATAAAGCGACCATCACGAGTGTAGTCACCCACATCGGAACGCACATGGGGCAGCACACTATTGGAACGATCCTCGATTTTGCTGACATCCTCCAACAGACGCAAACGCAGCCCGCCCTGCACAAACAAACCACGTCCCAGCTGCCGGGTATACGTCGCCAATGCAAAAGTCTCATAACGCAACGCACCGTTGGCATCGTTAAAATAGATACCGGCATTAAGGGGAATAAAACGCACCCGGTCCAATGCACGGCTCTCACGACGCAAACTGAGAGCATGACCTTCTTCGTTAGGTACCCACTGGAAATGCTCAAAGGGTGTTATCTTTTCAGACATGGGGAGTTGCACGGGTGATTGACGCTCAATGAGAGAGGGCGCTCCGGCCAGTTGTTTCGCAGTATCAGGGCTGCTGTAACTCACCGTTATCCCT
>QIGJ01000190.1 GCA_003229995.1 Gammaproteobacteria bacterium
TATTTCGAGCTTTTGTGATTGAAGAACGGGCGAAGACGGGCTGAAGTCGGGATGCTAAACAGGGAAATTATTGCGTGCCCATTCCTTAGGCAATATCAACAACGAAAAATTTGGAGTACCAATGACCGCGAAAATCGCAAACATACACGCCCGTGAAATCATTGATTCCCGTGGCAATCCCACTGTCGAAGCCGATGTCACCCTGGAATCCGGCCACATGGGCCGCGCTGCGGTGCCATCCGGTGCCTCCACCGGCTCCCGCGAAGCCATTGAACTGCGCGACGACGACAAATCCCGCTATCTGGGCAAAGGTGTGCTCAAGGCCGTGGCCAACATTAATGGTGAAATCCGTAACGCCCTGTTGGGAACAGACGCCAGTGACCAGACCGCCATCGATCAGCTGATGATCGACCTCGACGGCACCGAAAACAAGGATCGCCTCGGTGCCAACGCACTGCTGGCCGTCTCCATGGCCGTTGCCAAAGCGGCTGCCAGCGAAGCAGGTGTTTCACTCTATCGTTATCTGGGCGGTGACAACGCCACCACACTGCCAGTGCCGATGATGAACATCATCAACGGACATGCCGACAACAGCGTCGATTTGCAGGAATTCATGATTCAGCCTGTGGGGGCAGCCAATATATCCGAAGCCATCCGTTGCGGTGCTGAAATATTTCATGCACTGAAAAAAGTGCTGGGTGATCGTGGTCTGAATACTGCCGTGGGTGATGAAGGAGGCTTTGCTCCGGACCTGCCCTCCAACGAAGCTGCTATCGAAGTCATTATCCAGGCCATTGAAGCCGCAGGTTACACGCCGGGCAAAGATGTCTTCATTGCGATCGATGCCGCCGCTTCCGAATTTTACAAAAATGGAAAATACGAACTGACCTCGGAAGGTAAATCATTAACGGCTGCAGAATTTGTTGACGTATTGGCCAGCTGGGTGGATAAATACCCCATCCTCTCCATCGAAGACGGACTGGATGAAAGCGATTGGGATGGCTGGGCCGTCATGACGGAAAAGCTCGGTGACAAAATCCAGTTAGTCGGCGACGATCTGTTTGTGACCAACACTAAAATACTCAAACGTGGCATCGACAACAACATTGCCAACTCCATTCTCATCAAAGTCAACCAGATCGGCACGCTAACGGAAACCTTCGCCGCCATCGACATGGCCAAAGCTGCCGGTTACACCTCGGTAATATCGCATCGTTCCGGTGAAACGGAAGATGCCACGATTGCCGATCTTGCCGTCGCTACTGGCACGGGACAAATCAAGACCGGCTCCCTGTCGCGCTCTGATCGCATTGCCAAATACAACCAGCTGCTGCGCATCGCCGAAGAACTGGGTGACAAGGCAAGTTATCCCGGCATGGCAGCTTTCAAACGCGCCTGAACTAAAAACAAACAAAGATGAAAATCATCATCGCTGCCCTTATCATCCTGTTTGTACTGTTACAGTTCAAACTCTGGATCGGTGAGGGTGGCATGAAGGACGTATGGGCATTGGATGCAGCCATTGCGACACAAGCCGAAAAAAATGCGCGACTCAACGAGCGCAATCAAACACTTTCTGCCGAAGTGGATGATCTTAAACAAGGGCTTGAAGCCATCGAAGAACGTGCCCGTTATGATTTGGGTATGATCAGAGAAGGTGAAACCTTTTATCAGGTTGTTGACTGAGCTTGAGTTTGCCAACCATCAAACGCCATTCTTCTCCGGTATCAAACTGCTGGGCTGTTGTGCCTGCCGCAGGCATAGGTGCGCGCATGGCATCTGACCGGCCCAAACAATATCTGCCGCTTGCCGGGCGAACGGTCATTGAGCATAGCCTGAATGCTGTGTTGAATCACCCTGCGATCAAGGGTGTAGTGCTGGCCATTGCGGCTGATGATGAATATTGGGCAGAGTTGGATTATCAACACCAAAAACCGGTGCTGCTTGCACCGGGTGGGGCTGAACGTTGTCATTCGGTATTGAATGCGCTGAATGTATTGCAAACGATGGCCAGTGAAACCGATTGGGTGTTGGTGCATGATGCCGCACGACCCTGTCTGCGTCAGGATGATATCAGTCAACTCATTGAATGCTGCAAACATCATCCGGTGGGCGGTATTCTCGCGGTGCCGGTGAAAGACACGATTAAACAATCCACAGATTCCGACGAAATTAACAGTATTTCTGCAACGGTTGACCGTTCTCTGTTGTGGCATGCGCAAACCCCGCAAATGTTTCGTTTGGGATTGTTGCATGATGCATTAACGCAGGCGATGGCAGCAGGTATAACGATGACCGATGAAGCTTCTGCTTTGGAATGGTGTGGTCAAATGCCCATACTGGTCGAAGGCCATGGAGACAATATCAAAACTACCCGCCCGGAAGACCTACCCCTGGCAGAATTTTATTTTTCCCAATCACAGCCGACAGGTAAGTGATAACACTTATTTTTGCTTTGGTCTTTGATATTGCAATTGCATAGGAGGTGATATGCGCTGGTGCCTGATCTTGGTGATCCTGTATACGACACAGGGTTTTGCAGAAACATCGTTGTGGCGTATCAGCAATGGTGCCAATGCGTTATTTATTGGCGGTACTGTCCACGTACTCAGCAAAACAGATTATCCATTACCTGCTGCATTTGATGCCGCGTATAAAAAATCGTCCAAACTGGTTTTTGAGACGGATATTGGTGCCAGCCAGACCTCTGCTTTTGCACAGACTATGTCACAGCGCATGATGCTTACGGATAAGCAAAACCTGAAAGATGTACTGCGCCCCGACGTTTATGCGCAGCTAGAAAAATTTGGTGCAGCACGCGGTATTTCCATGGTGATGCTGGAAAAAATGCGCCCGGTCATGGCGGTTATGACGTTAACGTTTATGGAGTTACAGCGTCTGGGCATGGCTAATACGGGAGTAGACAGTTATTTTTATCAGCGTGCGCAGGCGGATGAAAAAATGCTGGGGTATCTGGAGAGTAATGAACAACAGCTGGATTTTATCACCAATATGGGCAAAGATCGTGAAAACGATTTTGTATTATACAGTCTCAAAGACCTGAACAATGTTGAAGACATCATGCAGAAACTCAAGGCAGCCTGGCGTAGTGGTGATCGTGATGAAATGGCGGCGTTGTCACTGGCGTCAATGCGTCGGGATTTCCCTAAAATTTACCAGCAGCTTTTGGTTGAGCGTAACCAAAACTGGTTACCCCTGATTGAGTCCATGTTGAATGATCCGGGCACAGAAATGATTTTGGTGGGTGTGTTACATCTGGTGGGTAAAGAAGGTGTTTTACATGCTTTGCGTGAGAAGGGATATCATATTGAGCAATGGTAAGGAATGGTGAGCAATGACAAGGAGTGGGAGTGCGATGAGCAGAAAAAATAAAGCAGCAATCGTGAACCACGAAAAACGGGCTTTGCAATGGCGGCGCACCAAGATTATTGCCACATTGGGTCCAGCGTCTGATTCTCCGGCAATGATCAGCCAGCTGCTGGAAGCGGGCGTAAATGTGGTGCGCCTGAATATGTCTCATGGTGACCACGACAGTCATCGTCTGTTATTCAAACATGTGCGTGCCGCAGCAAAATGCCAAAATCGCAATATCGCTATTTTAATGGATCTGTGTGGTCCCAAGATTCGGGTAGGAGCGTTCAAGGCCGGGCAGATTATGCTGGCGGATGATCAACCCGTGACGGTGACTTGTCGAAACATACTGGGTGAAGAGGGGTTGATTCCCTCCCAATATCGCCACCTGTACAAAGACGCAAAAAAAGGCGAGCGTATTCTGCTGGATGATGGCAATCTGGAATTGTGCGTGTTGTCGATCAAGGGCACGGAAGTCAATTGTCGTGTGATTCACGGTGGCGTATTGAAAAATCACAAAGGCATGAATCTACCGGATTCTGATTTGTCCACCACCGCCTTCACCGCCAAAGATAAAAAGGATGCGTTATTGGCTATGGAGCTGGGCGCAGACTTTATCGCATTGAGTTTTGTGCGCAGTGCAAAAGATATCACACGATTGACGCGCTATATGGTACGCCATGGCAAAGCCATTCCGGTGATCAGCAAAATTGAGCGTCCGGAAGCCGTGGAAAATATCGATGAAATTCTTGTTGCGTCCTACGGCATCATGGTAGCGCGGGGTGATCTGGGTATTGAACTGCCTGCCGAACAAGTGCCGATGATTCAGCGTGACCTGATCAAGCGCGCCCGTCGTGCCTATGTGCCGGTGATTGTTGCCACACAAATGCTGGAATCAATGATTACGCATTCGCGTCCCACTCGTGCCGAAGTGGGTGATGTGGCCAGTGCCGCCCATTCCAGTGCGGATGCAGTCATGCTTTCGGGGGAAACCGCCAGCGGTGAATATCCTGTTGAAGCAGTGCAGACCATGGTCAAAATTGTACGTGAAATTGAGCGTCACCAGTGGCGTGATGGACGCTACGGGAGTCAGGTGTTTGCGGATCGTCAAAAAGCAGGTTTCTCCAATCGTGCAGCCGTGGCGCATGCGGCGCTGGAGCTTGCGCGGGATTTAAAACTGGAGGCGATCATTGTGCCCACGCTGTCGGGCACGACGGCACAAGTGCTGGCGGCGCATCGTGCCACGGCATCGATGGTGGGGGTTTGTTCACGGGAGTGGGTTTGTCGCCGTCTGGCATTGCACTGGGGGGTGATTCCCGTGCATCTGGTAACACCGGATCACCAGGACTGGCGGGATATGTGTCATCGCATTGAATCGCAATGTGAGCTGGCCCGACCCGGACATACGGTGTTGGTGGTCTCGGGTTTTAATGATGATCCGGCATTAAACGAGCCGGTGTTGAAAATGATGCAGCTTTAGTCAAAAACACGTTTCTC
>QIGJ01000270.1 GCA_003229995.1 Gammaproteobacteria bacterium
GTGTGTTACTCATTGAGCATATGAAAAAATTTCATATGCCGCTTAGTGATGCTGGTGCCAGACTTAAATGTCCAAAAGACCTTGATGTTGTTATGATGCGTTGTTACTACAGTTCAAAACAACAGATTGAAATTGATGAATGTCCTCAGTGCGGAGGAATCTGGCTGGACGCAGAGGAACTTTCAGGAATAAGAGACCTTTTTCCAACTCAAGATGACCTGAAAAAAATAAAAAAGAATTTGTCGAAAAAATAATGGTCAGTAAAGAGGTGCAGGCGTACAAACAAGCATCTCGTGAGCTACCTGATAAATTAGGCCATATTTCAAACATATTATGGTCGATACTACGCTTTAGGTGACCGTGAAAATACCACCGGCTAAAAATGCCGCATTCTATAAAATCACTGAAGCATTTAACACATTATTCCCCACTACCAGAAAGTAACATGTATGACTACACATAAAATCCACATTACAACAAATCAACATCAATCCGGCGCTGTAAGCAAAAGCGTTATTATTGGCCTGTTCATCATAGTCGGCTTCGCTATTTTGGCCTGGACACTATTGCCTACTGCGTTCAGCACTGATCTGGATCGTGTTGGCCAGGGAAAGCCTGCTATCGTACTGATATACGATATGGAAAACGGGAACAGCCTTGATTTGATGAAGGGGTATAATGCAATCCGTCATGATTATGAACATTGGGTTGACTTCTTTGTGGCCGATGTCGAAAGCCCCAAAGGGATTGCTTTTATCCGCGCTCACAAGGCCACACCGGGTAGCGCTATCTATTATTCCGGTGATGGCGAAAAACTTATGGTGCTGTATGGTGCTGTACGGCTCACAAGAGGAGGATGTTCTGGTTGACTCAATAAAAAATACATTTGGGCTTTAGGAACTGCGCAAGCACGATCACTTGCAGGATCTAGGTATAAGTTATTGTGTTCCATTCCTTTAATGTGAATCAAATGCTAAAAACAGTGCTACATTTTGGCTGGTAAATAATAAACTGACATGAAAATATGGGTAGATGCAGATGCGTGTCCCGTGGTGATCAAAGAAATTTTGTTCAAAGCGGCAAACCGTACCGGCGTGGAAACAACGCTGGTGGCGAATCAGTCAGTGCGTATTCCACCATCACCACACATTAATATGTTGCAAGTAAAATCAGGTTTTGATGTCGCAGACGATGAAATTGTCAAACGGGTGAACACAGGGGATCTGGTGATTACTGCCGACATCCCACTGGCCGCAGAGGTCATTGAAAAAGGCGGCCTTGCACTGAATCCTCGCGGTGAAATGTACACAACCGATGATATTAAAGCCAAACTGAACATGCGTGATTTTATGGATACGATGCGGGCAAGTGGTGTCAGTTCTGGTGGCCCACCACCATTGAACCAAAATGACCGACAGGCATTTGCGAATCACCTGGATCGATGGTTAACCCAGCAAGTGAAACAACAACAAGGTAAAACAGAATAATTCTAGCGTATGTTCCCGGTGATCATCCGCATAAATATTTTCTCTCGTTCCCATGCTCCAGCGTGGGAATGCATACAAATGTTATGCTCTGCGCACCATCCCTCATGCCAACGTAAAGTTCTCCGCGTGGGCACAAAAAACCTGCCCACCTTAGGAACGTGCACGAAATAACTTCCCTGTTTTGCATCCCGGCTTCAGCCCGTCTTTGCCCGTTCTTCAATCACAAAAGCTCGAAATAAGAACGACTATTCCTGCACTTTTGCTCAATCAGAACGAACAAATACGGACTAAATCAGAGCGCCACATGTATAAGTTATTTAATTCTCATTCCTGACTCAGTCAATTCATCGAATACTGAGTTTCCGGTGCTCCAGCACTGGGAAATTCCGCCGCACCGATTGCTGATGCGCCAAGTCCGTCTCCGCGATCACAAACCCGGAACCACTGGGAAGACGGTCCATCACAGCACCCCAGGGATCAACGATCATGCTGTCACCGTAGGTTTCCCGGCCATTCACATGATAGCCACCCTGTGCGGCAGCAATCACATAACATAAATTTTCTATTGCCCGGGCACGCACCAATACCTCCCAATGCGCTTTGCCGGTAATCGCCGTAAAGGCCGATGGCAGGGCAATGATTTCCACACCTTCGTCCAGCATGCGACGAAAAATACCCGGGAAACGCAGGTCGTAACAGACTCCCAGCCCCAATCGACCAAATGGGGTATCGGCAACAATGACACGTTCGCCATGTTCTATGGTTTCTGACTCTACATAGTTTTCATCGTTGTCAGGTAAACACACATCAAATAAATGCACTTTGTCGTAACGGACAACACGCTGCGCTGTCCTTGGTCGTTATACAACAGACAGGCGCTGCGCACTTTGTTGGGGCTGTCCGCAGCCAGGGGAATGGTTCCGCCCACGAGCCATAGCCCATGTTTTTTGGCCTGTTCGGTGAGGAAATTCTGTATGGGTCCTTGGCCATCCGTTTCACGCACATCAACTTTGTCGGTTTCCGTCATACCCATAATGGCAAAATTTTCGGGCAATACGATAAGCTCGGCACCGGCTCCAGCCGCCATGGTGATCAAGCGCCCAGCTTCAATAAGGTTTGCGTTCACATTAGGCCCAGAGGCCATTTGCACTGCTGCGATTTTCGCCATGTGATTCCTTGCTATTGCTTTTTTGTTTGAATCAGTTTCGAGTTTCGGGAAATCATAACACTACAACTTATTCTCCAACAGATCATCTATTCACTGGCTATGGTTAATCTTCATCAGCACTATCGATAACCGCCTCGGGGGGGTTGAATTTTTTGATCACTGGCTCATTCCAACTGCCAGTGATGGTGTACTGGTTTTTAATTGCATCATCAATTTGTGGTTGAAACAGTTTTTGGAATGCCAGAATGGCGGCTCCTACCTGTGGGGTTGCTGCCAAAACACCCAATACGGGTAGGCTGGCTGTCACATGGGGTGTAACCGTCACTAATTGGTCATAGTCTTGCTCTGCGAGGCCGGTACGCCCGGCGATTTCGACGCGTGCGGATGGGCCTTCCATATACAGATTATTGGTGTAGGCGTCGCCATCTTCGATGGTGAAGCTGCCTTTAATGCGGTCAAAACCAAACCCTTTTCTAAACACATCGGAAAAATCCAGCAGTAAACGCCTGGGCAAAGTCTGGATACTGAGCATGCCAAACATACGACCGGCTCCAGGATCAATATCCAGTAGATAACCATCCTTTAGTGACAGGCTCATCCTACCTTGAATCTCGCTGGTATCCACATCGGCAAAAAAGCCCGGCCATTTCAATTCCAGATCCACGCTTCCACTGCCTTCGTTGATGCCTCCTACATAATCCAGCGCTTTGAGCGTGTGTCTGATATTACGGCTCTCAACATGCATTTGCACATTGGAATGCTGCTGTTTGCCGCGGACATACCAGCCGCCACGGGCCGTAATCGTGGTGGAGCGCGGATTCAGTACCCATTGCTCGATACGCATACCCTCTGCCACACGGGCGGTTTCCAAACGCATTGAACCAAACTTGCTGTTTTTATAGCGAAAATCCGCAATACGAAAATCCAGTTCGGGAAGATCCCGTGGGTCCATTGCACCACTGCCTTCGCTTATTTCAGTGAGATAACAATAGTCCAGGTCTGCGCGGATGGGGTTATCCTGCATCTTGTGTGGCAGTAGAATACGGCCCTTTAATTCGTCGCTGTCGATGTCTGCCTGCAAACCCTCTTTCACTGGTACCAGTTTGAATCGTACATTCTGTAGTTGTTGGCCATAGAGTTCTAACTTGCGTACGGTGATATCCGCAGAATTGAACAATGACGCACCGGTATCATGTGTCGTCGGTGTCAGCTGCAAATTACGCCAATCATCCAGTGACACGGTATCCATCCAACCCGCCAGGCGTAATCCCGGGGCCGTGGGCATTTCAGCAGCACCGCCATTGAGACGCACTTCACCCCGAAAACGGTTTTCAGCAACCGTATTATCCGACGAGGCTTTGTCGGGAGATATCTCACCTAATGCAAAAATACCATCCACGAAACTGCCATAGTTGACACGTAACACAGGCCGTTGTTTCGGTGGAAAATCTACGCGTAATTCCAGGCTGCCCGCCTCCTTTGCCGTCTTGTTAAAAGGCGGCGGGAGACGCGCTTCGACACCTTTGAGATTGGTGCGCGCTTGTAAAATTGCGACATGCGGAACATCGGCATCTGCTCCGTCAAGTGGAATATCAAACGAAATATTCCAGTTTCCCTTTCCGGCTAACAACGCTTTGACAGGAGGTAAATAACGTGCCGCTAAATCCGGCGCATCAAACATACCCTGCGCACGAATTCGCAGTTTAGGATTAAGGCCGGTTTCATCGGTGGTGATATTTATTTGTGTTGGTTGCCCGAATAATTCCGCTTGTACATTTTTGGCACGCAAACCTGCCTGGGAAAATTCCAGCCGACCGCTGATATCATTTAATACCTGACCCAGCGGTGGAATCGACAAGGTATTTTCTTTCATCGTCAACCAACCATTTACCTTTATGGGCGTTTCATCACCAATAGGCAATAACAAATTCAGGTTCAGCAAACTATCACCTTCGGCCTTCATACCTTCCAGTTGTTGTGCAAAGGTGGTATAAAGCGGTGGACTGGTGATCAGATAATCCAACTTTTCCTGGGTTGCTCCTTGCACTTCACCTGCGACACTCAACAGCATTGGCGTTGCCGTCATATCAGCAATGCTGACCGTTGCCCATTGAATATCATTGGAAAATATTTTGCCTTTTTGTGCCTCAATCAACATGCCTCGACCCAGGAAGCGTACGTTTGCCGTAATATCCATAATCGGCAACCAATCTTCTGCATAATTCAGGGTGGTATTTTTTGTGACAAAACTCACTTCAAACCGCCCATTCCCTTGATCAAAAGGAAATTCATCCAGTCGACCGTGAAAAAGTGCGCCACCTGAAATAATATGTGCATCCACGATGGCTTCATCCAGCCAGCCAACCGCATTCGGGGACATAATGCCTGTGGGTAAATATCGTGATACCTGACTACCGTCACCGTCACGGGCAGTAACCAACAGGGACATAAAGGGAGATTTATTGACGTCGTCCTGCACAATATCCAGCGTTGCAGCAGCGGTAATGTCTTCATTGTCAGCTTCCAGCTCACGACCGATAACACGCCAGTTTTGCCCGTCTTGTTGCCAGGCAACATTGCCGCGTAAGTCATCCACCGTGAGCGGCCAACGAAACAAGTCAGGGAAATCCAGTGTCACCGCTGCATGCTGTAATGCAACCTGCCCTCCCTCAGAGTCCAACCATAATTCACCTTCAATTTTTTGCGCTTCGGGAACGACTTCCCAAGCATTGACGGAGGCATTTCGTAGTTGGGCATAGGCGTGATACCGGGGGACATCACCAGCCTGCCAAATAATTTCGGCATGATGAATTTCGCCACGCGGTCTGATCCCGGACAACGGTTTCTGCACGGCTTCACCACCGACGGAAAACAGTGATAATAAGCGGGCAACATCTTCCAACTGTAAAAAACTGGCGTAAGCATTCAGTGCGACACCCGTTTCTGCGGTTTCCATCAACGTCACTGAAACACGCGATGGTTGCCATTGACGGGATTGCCGTGCGAGCAGTAACTCATTGGCTTCAAATTGCCAGCCCTTATCCCTCTTCTGCCAATCAAAATCAGCGGCAACCCGGTCAAGCAACAATGTCTTTTGGTTCGGTGCAGATTCCGTCGGCGTCAATGCCACCCCACTCGCGTCGGCATTGCCTTTTATGTGCTGAAGCTGTCCATCTTTCCATCCTGCCCATACCTGGAAACTGGCACTTTTTGTTGAAACATCCACACCTGCCAACGACTGCGCTTCAAACAATTCTGTCAAATGCACATGTTCACCGGCCAGATACAGTTGTGTACGTCGCCCGTCTGTCTGCAAAGGATTGCCGTGCATATCGACCCGCAACACCAGCGATTTGCCAAATTGGCGTGGCAAGGCAAGCGATGCGTCCACCTGGTGTCGGTTATTATCATTACGCAAACGAATATTCACTGCAGAAAAATGCAGCTCGCGGCCTTCCCCCATTTCATCACGC
Source organism: Gammaproteobacteria bacterium (assembly GCA_003229995.1). Lineage (GTDB taxonomy): Bacteria > Pseudomonadota > Gammaproteobacteria > SZUA-152 > SZUA-152 > SZUA-152. The sequence goes on from QIGJ01000270.1 coordinate 6,129, forward strand.
CAAGTGATATTGCTGTTTTCCAAACCGAGCTGCCCCTGGGAAAACAACCACGCCATCATCTGTTTGGTATCTTCCGATTTTTGCCCAACCGTACCCTTTCCGGTGGATACCCCCTCCACGGAAAGTTCACCCAGCTTGCTGCGTGTCAGCACCAGATCAACACCCACCAGTGTGATGTGGGAAAATATCGGCTGCCACTGGCGCACCGAATCAAGCAGATCAAAACTCAGACGGATTTTTTCTAGCTGTAATACCGGGTGTTCACCCATGGTGTCCATCAGCGCTGCATCACGCAACACCAGTGACGACCCCCAGCCATCCCATTCTGCATCCAGGGAGCGCACCAACACGGGCTGTTCAAGATAGCGACTGAGACGCTCGCCTATTTCAACACTGTATTGATCCGCATAAGGTAACAGAAGACGGGCAGCGGCAAACAACGTCGCCACCAATACCACAACCGCAGCAAACGCATACCAGGCACTCACCCAAATAAATCG